>CAZQAM010000168.1:0-4973 GCA_964591355.1 uncultured Oscillospiraceae bacterium | reverse complement strand
GCGCCCAGCTTCGCGATGACCCAGCCGGAAATCATGGGCGCCTCCTGCTGCATCACCTGATCCACGATCAGGTACTGCTGCGCGATGTCCGCTTCGTTATCCAGCGTCTGGCTCAGAGCAAGCGCCTCGTCGGTGGCGTCGCTGGCAAAGCCGGTCCAGCTGCCTTCGCCGCCCAGCAGCCACACCACGTCGGTGTAGGGATCCACGGGGGCGTAGCTGTATTCCACGCTCATGATGTCGTGCTCCAGATTGCCCGCCACTTCCATCAGGGAATCGAACACCACGGTGCGGATGTCGATGTTCAGGCCGATTTCCTCATACCCGGCCTTGAAATACTCCACCGCGCTGATCCAGGCGCTTTCGGAGGAATTGACATACCAGGTGTAATCGGTCTTCGCGCCGTCGGCCTTCGCCTCCTCCACTAGGGCCTTGGCGGCCTGCGGGTCGTAGGCGGTGACGCCCAGCTCCTGGCTGTAATAGGGAGAGGCGGATACCAGGAAGCCGTCCACCACTTCGCCGTTGCCAAACAGCAGCCCGTCGAACACCGTCTGCCGGTCCATGCCCAAAAGCAGAGCGCGGCGGATGCGGGCGTCGGGCACGTTGGCGGTATTGATGAAGATGGATTCATTGGTGATGGCGTCGCTGAGCACGGCGGTGACCCCGGGCAGCGCCCGGATGGCGTCGTAATCCTCCACCGGGATATTGCCCATGGTGGGATGGATCAGGTCGATTTCGCCGCTCTGCAGCCCGGCCAGCATTTTGGCAGAGGCCACCACGTTGAAGTTCAGGTACTTGATTTTGGGCGCGCCCAGGAAGTAATTTTCATTGGCGACGAAGTGCACGTAATTCTGGAAATCGGCTTCCTGCACAAAGTAGGGGCCGGAAATCACGTCGGGCTTGTTGAACCAGGCGTACTGCAACAGATCCGCCCTGGGAATATCCTTGAGCACGTGCTTGGGCACCGGCATCACATAACGGCCGAAATTGTTGCGGAAGGTATCCAGGGCGGTGGCCCACTTGGCGGTGACCACCAGGGTTTTGTCATCGATGACTTTTACGCCTTTCAGGCTTTCCACGCCGGGCTCAGCCAGGCCGGTATCATCGTCGGTGCCCTCAATCATATACATGGCCAGGGCGGCGTTGGCACTGTCGGGATCGGCGGCCAGCATCATGGTGAATTCCACGTCCTGGGCGGTCACCGGCGTGCCGTCGGACCAGACCGCATTGTCCTGCAGCTTGATGGTGAAATTCAGATGATCCTCCGTGGTGATGGACTTTGCCAGCTGGGGCACGAACTGCATGTCCCCATCCAGCTCCATCAGCGGCAGAAAGACCAGGGACACGGCGTACTTGGTGGATTCGGCGTTGTCCATGGCCAGGGGGTTCAGGGTAGTGAGGGCGTTGCTGATGCCCACGTTCACCGATTTTTCTTCCTCAGCGGAAGCAAAGGAAAACAGGGAAAGCAGCATCACAGCCGTCAGCAGGAGGGAAAAGAGCTTTTTCATGGTGCATTCTCCTTTATGGTGTTGATAGGGCCGCCCTTTGCAGGGCCAGGGATGCAAAGAACCGGGCCGCGGGATACAGGGCCGCGGGATCGGCGGTGAAGCGGGGATGATGGTTGGTATATCCGCCGCCGGTGCCCACCCGGATAAAGACGCCCGGGGCCTTTTTCAGGTATTCGCTGAAATCCTCGCCGCCCATGGTGTTGGCCTGCCTGTCCACCTGAAAGCCCATTTGGACGGCGATTTCCCGGGCGGCGGCGCAGAGAGCAGCGTTATTGATGACCGGGGGCGGCCCCATCATCCAGGCTGTTTCCGCCCGGCAGCCGTGGGCGGCGGCAACGGCGTCTGCCATGGCGGTGAGGCGCCGCACGGTGTCCTGCCGGAGCGCTTCATCCAGGGTGCGCAGCGTTCCCTCGATCAGGGCGGAGGGGGGCACCACATTCCAGGTGCTGCCGGCATCCAGATGGGTGATGGAGAGAACGGCGGGTTCAAAAGCGTCTTTTCTGCGGGAGATGAGCGTCTGGGCGGACAGCACCAGCGCCGCCGCGGCCGGGATGGGATCCACCCCCAAATGGGGATTGCCTCCGTGGGCGCCTTCGCCCAGGATGCGGATGGTAAAGGCGTCCGGCGCGGCCATCACAGGGCCTTCCCTGATCCCCAGGGTGCCGGGCGGAAAAGCGGGATAGGTGTGGCAGGCGTAGAATTCCTCCGCGTCGTCCAGCAAACCGGACTGCACCATTCTCTGCCCGCCGTCGGAAACCTCTTCCGCCGGCTGGAACGCGATTTTTACGGTGCCCTGCAGTTTGGCTTCCTTTTCTTTCAGCAGCAGCGCCGCGCCCAGCATGCAGGCGGTGTGGAAATCATGGCCGCAGGCGTGCATGACGCCCTCCTCCAGGGAAGCGTAGGGCAATTGGGTTTCTTCCTGAATGGGCAGCGCGTCCATATCCGCCCTCAGGCCGATGACCCTTCCGGGCCGCTTTCCCCGGATCACGGCGACGAGCCCCGTGCCCAGGCCGGGATCCAGGATTTCGATCCCCCGATCCTGCAGTGCTTCGCGGATCTTTTTTGTGGTGCGCACTTCCTGGTTTCCCAGTTCAGGGTGCCGGTGCAGATCCTCAAAAAAGGCGATCAACTGTTTTTCGGTCATGCCGGCTTCTCCTTCCGGAATCAAAAAGAGCGCCCTGTGCGGGCGCCCCGATGCTTTTCGGTTAAGGGCCCTGATGGCAGGCCCGGCAGACGCCCCGCAAAGCGGACTGTTTTTCCCAGCCGCGCGTACGCATACGTTCCCTCCTGAGGGCATCCTGTGCGGGATGGGCGCGTCCTCCTTTAAAAAATCGCTTGCATGATAACATGAATTCCCTATCAAGTCAATAGCTTGATTGTATTTTGCCTGTTTTCGCGGCAGCGCCCTCGCTTGCGTTTTGCCGCAGCGCGGGATATAATGAATGTGCGCTTTTTGCACAGAAAAGGCCTGGACCAAAAGGAGGAAGGGGGGACGCCGCTGTGGACAAGCTGCTGCCGCTTAAGGAAGAAACCAGACTGAAGGACATTGTATCCGCCTATCCCTGGCTGAAGGAGGAAGCGGTGAAGCTGGACGGACGCTTTCGAATGCTGGACAGCCCCCTGGGGAAAATGCTGCTCAAAAAAGCCACGATTGCGGACGCCAGCCGCTATACCGGCTTTGGCACCCATGAAATCATTGCCGAAATCACGAAAATGATCACGAGCCACGGGGCATAATAGCCTTCGGGGCTGCCTGCTTCCTGAAAGGAGGAAACAGTATGGCGCACGCCAATCTTCGCAAAGCGGCCATTATCGGCTGCGGATTTGTGGGCTCTGCCGCGGCTTTTGCCCTGATGCAGAGCGGATTGTTTTCCGAGCTGGTGCTCATCGACGCCAATGCCGCCAAGGCGGAGGGCGAGGCGCTGGATATCAGCCACGGCCTGCCTTTTGCCCGGCCCATGGATATCCACGCCGGCACGTATGCTGAAATCGCCGACGCCGCGGTGATCATCCTTACGGCCGGGGCCAATCAGAAGCCGGGGGAAACTCGGCTGGACCTGGTGAAAAAGAACGTAGCCATCCTGCGGTCCATCATGGATCAGCTGCGTCCTTTGAACTGCCAGGGCATCCTGCTGGTGGTGGCCAACCCGGTGGATATCCTCACCCAGGCGGCGGTCCGCTATTCCGGGCTGCCGGAAAACCGGGTGATCGGCTCCGGCACAGTGCTGGATACGGCCCGGCTCAAATACCTGCTGGGGGAGCATCTGGCCGTGGACAGCCGCAGCGTGCACGCCTTCATCATCGGCGAGCATGGGGACAGCGAAATCGCCGCCTGGTCCAGCGCCAATATTTCCGGCATTCCTTTGAACAGCTTCTGCGAAATGCGGGGGCACTTCGACCATCAGGCCGCTATGCACCGGATTGCCGAAAACGTGAAAAACAGCGCTTATGAAATCATCGAAAAGAAACAAGCCACCTATTACGGCGTGGCCATGGCGCTGAAGCGCATCTGTGAGGCCATCATCCGGGATGAAAAATCCATCCTGCCGGTGTCGTCGATGCTGCATGGCTTCTGCGGCATCGACGGCGTGGTGCTGAGCCTGCCCGGCATTGTGGGCAAGGACGGCATGGAAGGCCTGGTGCCCATCCACCTCAGCGAGGCGGAAAAACGGGCGCTGATCCTGTCCGCGGAAAAGCTGAAAGCCATCGCGGAGAAGGAGATCTGACAGAGAGGAGAGGACGAAGCGTTCTCTTTCGAGCCCGAAAGAGAACCAGAAAGGGCGGCTTTGTTCGTGTAAAAGCGGCGACCGCATCAAGAAGCTTTGATTCAAAACACACCTCCCGGGCAGCGCGGCATCACCGCGCGGCCTGTGCGCTTTGCACACAGGGGAATCCTAAAGGGCCGGCAGACAACGAACAAGTTCGTTTCTGTCGGCCCTTTTTGATTCTTTTTGCCCGGGAGCTTGCCCGCAGCTGGAAACCCCAACAGGCGGAAGCCTGTCTGTTCACCGTATATGCAGCATCGTCTGCCGAGGCCCGGGAGATGAAATCTTTTCTGCTTCTCTGTCGAAGCTCTTGATTTTCAAGGCATCTTTGCCCTTTATGCCGCCACAACGCTACTACCGGCTGCAGAGACGCCATGAAAGACTCCATCCCTGCATCGCACCTCCCTTGCATAGCCATAGATAAATACACATATTTATCCATCGAGAAGGCTGCTGTGGCATGGCCAAGATGATTGGAAACTGTTTTCACCTCCACGCTGTTTTGCAGGGCAAGAGCGGCGCAGGTGCGAGACAGATCATGGAACCGCACTTCCGGCAGAGGCACAGGCGCAAAGAAAGCCGTGGAAAACCTCCCCCTTTTGCTTTGCGGGAAGGGAACGCTTTATGCCGGTATGCAGATGTAAGATGTGATACTATTTCGCGTCTAAAACATTGAATCTTCGGGCGTCTTTTCCGCCCTGGC
>CAZQAM010000167.1:0-5061 GCA_964591355.1 uncultured Oscillospiraceae bacterium | reverse complement strand
GGTGGGCTGCCTCACCGTTCCCACCTCCTCTGGCAATACCGAGCGGCAGATCATGTTTATCCGGGATCTGAACGCCACCATCCTCTGCTGCACGCCCTCTTATGCCGCCTATATCGGCGAAACCATGAAGGAAATGGGCCTGACCCCCGAGGATATCCCCCTGAAGGCCGGCATTTTCGGCGCCGAAGCCTGGTCTGAGGAAATGCGCCATGATATCGAAAAGACCCTGGGCATCAAGGCGTATGACATTTACGGGCTCACTGAGCTTTCCGGCCCCGGCGTGGCCTTCGAGTGCTCCGCTCAAAACGGCATGCACATCAACGAGGATCATTTTATTCCCGAGATCATCGATCCGGATACCGGCGAAGTGCTGCCTGACGGCCAGCAGGGTGAACTGGTCTTTACCGCCATTACCAAAACGGCCTTCCCCCTGCTGCGCTACCGCACCCGGGATATCTGCGTCCTGTCCCACGAAAAGTGCCCCTGCGGCCGCACGCACGTGAAGATGAGCAAGCCCCGGGGCCGCAGCGACGATATGCTCATCATCCGCGGCGTGAACGTATTCCCCAGCCAGATCGAAACCGTGCTTTTGAACCAGGGCTATCCGGCCAATTACCAGATCATCGTGGACCGGGTGAACCACACCGACACCCTGGATGTGCAGGTGGAAATGACCCCCGAAATGTTCACCGACAACGTGGGCGAAATCACCCGGCGGCAGAAGGAAATCACCGACGGCCTCCGCAGCATGCTGGGCCTGGGCGCCAAGGTGACCCTGGTGGCCCCCAAGTCCATCGTCCGCAGCGAAGGCAAGGCTGTGCGCGTCATCGACAAAAGAAAGATTTAAGGAGGAAGCGGCATGAGTGTGAAGCAGATTTCCGTATTCCTGGAAAACAGGCCGGGCTCCCTGGTGGAGATGACCCGGGTGCTGGCCGACAGCGGGATCGACATGCGGGCCTTCTCCCTGGCGGAAACCAGCGATTTTGGCATCGCCCGGGTCATCGTGGACGATCTGTACAAGACCACCACGGTGCTCAAGGACGCAGGGTTCGTCCACACCATCAGCTCGGTATTGGCCGTGGCCATCCCCGATGTGCCGGGAGGACTGAGCCAGGTGCTGTCCGTGCTTTCCCAGGAGGGCACCAATATTGAATACATGTACGCTTTCCTGGGCGGCAAGGCGGGCAGCGCTTACATGATCTTCAAGGTGGTGGGGCACCACAAGGCCGCCGCGGCCCTCACCGCCGCCGGCATCCGCCTGGCGGACCAGGAAGAACTGAGCGAGCTGTAAAGCCCCATACGATCAAACGCCCCGTCCTTTCCCGGACGGGGCGTTCTCTTTCGGGCCGGAGAAAAAAACAAAGAGACAGGCATCATGTGCCTTCAATGTGCCGCCTTCAGTATTTTCCTATGGCTTTCGTGGAAAGGGGTGCGGGGGGAAACCATTCTTTGTCCTTTTTTTCACGGTTTTCGCGACATGGAAAGAAGCCGCTGCCTCCCCTCCATTCCATGCGGCTTTCCTGGAAAGGGGTGCAGGGGGAAACCGTTCTTTGGCCTTTTTTCACGGTTTTCGCGGCGTTCGCAACATGGGAGAAAGCAGCCGCCACCCGCCCATTCCAGGCGGCTTTTTTGGAAAGGGGTGCAGGGGGAAACCGTTCTTTGGCCTCCAAAGAATGGTTTCCCCCTGCCTTTCGTTCTTTACGCCCTCAGTCCACGTTTGCCTCCAGGGCCTTTTTGAACTGGGTCTCATACAATTCCGTATACACGCCGCCGCGCCTGACCAATTCCGCGTGCTGGCCTTTTTCCACGATGCGGCCGTCCTTCACCACCAGGATCTCGTCGGCGGCCAGGATGGTGGACAGGCGGTGGGCGATGAGGATGCTGGTGCGCTCCCGGATAATGGGCTCGATGGCTTCCTGGATTTTCGCTTCGGAAATGGAATCCAGGGCGGAGGTGGCCTCGTCAAAGATCAGCAGAGCCGGGTCTTTCAAAAGCACCCGGGCAATGGACAGGCGCTGCTTTTCCCCGCCGGAAAGCTTCAGGCCCCGGTTGCCCACCATGGTATCCAGCCCCGTTTCCTGCTTCTCCACGAAATCGTAGATATTCGCCTTCTTGCAGGCGGCGATCAGCTCCTCCTCGGTGGCGTCGGGCCGGGCGTAGAGCAGGTTTTCCCGGATGGTGCCGTTGAAGAGGTAGGTTTCCTGGCTCACGATGCCCACGTTCCGGCGCAGGAAGGAAAGATCCAGCTTCCTGACGTTGATCCCACCGAAGGTGATCTCTCCCGCCTGGCAGTCGTACAGCCGGGGGATCAGGTTGATGATGGTGCTTTTCCCGCTGCCGGAGGGGCCCACGATGGCCACGCTTTTGCCTGCCTTCAGATCGAAAGTCACGTCAAAGAGGATCTGCCTCTCCGGCTCGTAGGAGAAATCCACGTGGGAGAAGCGCACGCTGCCGTCGGAGGCGGCAGGGATCACGGCCGCCGGATCGTTTTCGATCTCCACCGGCAGATCGAAATAATCGAAAATGCGGGTGAACATGGCCATGGAGCGGATCCATTCCACCTGGATGTTCAGCAGGGAATTCACCGGCCCGTACAGGCGGGAGAGCAGCGCCACCATCACCGTGATATCGCCCACGGTGAGATCGGCCTGGTACCGCATGATCAGGATGCCGCCCACCAGATACAGCAGCATGGGCCCGATGGAGGCGAAAGTGCCCATGATCATGAAGAACCAGCGGCCGGCCAGGCTCTCCCGGATGTTCAGTTTAATCATCCTGGCGTTGGCGGCCCGGTAGCGCGCATACTCGTAATCTTCCTTGTTGAACAGCTTCACCAGGGACTGGCCGCTGACGGAGAGGGTCTCGTTGAGGATGCCGTTGATTTCGTCGTTGCAGGCCTGGGATTCCCGGGTCAGATCCCAGCGGGTCTTGCCGGCCTTCCGGGTGGGGATCACGAAGAGGGGGATGATCAGCACCCCCAGAGTGGCCAGCACCCAGTTGCGGGTATACATGGTCACCAGGGCGGCGATGAGGGTGATGGTGTTGGAAAGGATGGAGGTGAAGGTATTGGCAATCACCCGCTGCACCCCGTCGATGTCGCTGGTCATGCGGGTGATGATATCTCCCTGGTTGTTGGCGGTGAAAAACCGCTGGCTCATGCGCTGGAGATGGGCGTACATCTTGTTGCGCATGTCAAAGGTGATGTGCTGGGCGATCCAGGTGTTCAGGTAATTCTGCCCCACGCCAATGAGGTTGGCCCCCACCGTCACCGCCAGGGACAGGAGGATCAGCTTGATGAGCATCCCCATGTTCCGGGCAATGAGGCCCTCGTCGATGATGCGGCCGGTGAGGATAGAGGGGTACAGGTTCAGCAGGCTGGAGAGGGCGATGGCTGCCAGGATCAGCGCCATTTGCTTCCAGTAGGGCTTCAGATAGGAAAAAATGCGCCGAAGCAGCGCGCCGGTGACCTTGGGCCTGTTTTTCTTTTCTTCCTCTGTCAGGTAACCCCGCCCCATGGGCCCACCCCGCATCATAAGGATCTCCTGCCTTTCTTTTTTTCCGGGCGTGGCGCATCTCGGAAACGCCTTGGTTTCTCTTATGCTTTCGCGGATCGATGAAAACCAGAAAAATAGTATCACCGGGAAAGCCGCCCTGTCAACCGGCCGCCACAATTTGGTTGTTTTTTGCGATGAAATCTTTTATAATATCAGCAGAAACGGAGGGATGGATATGCAGGCCATCATCAACGGGCGCATCCTGCTGCCGGAAGGGGAAGTCAGCGGAAAGACGCTGCTGTTTGAGGAAAAAATCATCGGCCTTATGGAGGGCGGCGCGCCGGAAGGGGCCCATGTCATTGATGCCAAAGGCGCGTACGTGTCTCCCGGGTTCGTTGACGTGCACATCCACGGCTACCGCGGCGCCGACGTGTCCGATGCCGACGCGGACGGGGTCCGCCGCATGGCAGGGGAGCTTTTGCAAAACGGCGTTACCTCTTTCCTGCCCACCACTATGACGGTGGACTGGAGTATCCTGGAACAGGTATTTTCCCAGCTGCGGAGCCTTCGTGCGGAAAGCATGCGGGCGGATTTTCCGGGCGCCCGGATCCTGGGCTGCCACGCGGAAGGGCCCTTCATCAACCCTGCCAAGAAGGGCGCTCAGGCGGAAAGCGCCGTGCTGCCGCCGGAGGCGGAAAGGGTGCTGCCCTATGCCGACGTGATCCGGGTGATGACCTTCGCTCCCGAAATGCCGGGGGGAGAAGCCTTTCTCCGGCAGATCCGGGAGGAGACGGAGATCGCCCTCTCCATCGGCCACACCAACGCGACCTATGATCAGGCCATGGCCGCCATCGCCCTGGGCGCCAGCCGCGTCACCCATTTCTTCAACGCCATGCCGCCTTTGCATCACCGGGAGCCCGGGGTCATCGGCGCGGCGCTGGCAGCGGGTGTCTATACCGAGCTCATCGCCGATACCTTTCATGTGCACCCGGGCCTGTTCTCCTTCCTGCACCGCGCAAAGGGGGACCGCCTGGTGCTGATCACCGATTCTGTCCGGGCCGCCGGGATGCCGGACGGGGAATATACCCTGGGGGGCCAGCGCTTTACCCTTCAGGGCATCCAATGCCGCATGGCCGACGGCACCATCGCCGGCAGCGTGCTGAAAATGAACGCCGCCGTCCGGAATTTCCGGGACCATGCCGGCATTCCCCTGTACGCCGCCGTCCGGGCCGCCAGCCTGAACGCCGCTGCCTCCGTCGGGCTGGAAAAGGAATACGGCTCCCTGGAGAAAGGGAAATTCGCCGATATCCTGCTGATGGACGAAGACTGCCGGATCCTCCGCGCCATTGTCGGGGGCAAGGAAAAATACGCCTGCCGGTGACGGGGAGAAAGCTTGTAAAGAAACGACCGGGGGTTTACCGGGGCGTTCTCTTTCGGGCTGCCCGAAAGAGAACCAGAAAGGGCGCCTTTTTCGCCGGAAAACCGGCAATGTGAATAACGGTTGTGTTGTATCACCGCTCCCGGGCAGCGCGGTAAAACCGCGCGGCCTGTGCGCAAAGCGCACAGG
>CAZQAM010000166.1:0-5068 GCA_964591355.1 uncultured Oscillospiraceae bacterium | reverse complement strand
CTTGACCGGTTACGATAAGGGGCTGCTGCACTTTTTTCTTAGTGCAACAGCCCCTTTTACTGTGCGCTTTGCACACAGGCCGTGCGGTTTTACCGCGCTGCCCTGGAACGGGGTAAACGGAAAACTTTCTTGATGCGACTGCAGCGTTTACATGAACAAAGCTGCCCTCTTTGCTGCTTTCTCGGGCCTCCGAGAAAGCAGTCCTCGTCCGTTCTTTCGCCTTCTCTGGTTCTCTCTTCGGCTTCGAAGAGAGAACGCTCCGTCCGCTCCCCTCTCTCCGTGCTTATCCCAGCACTACGGTGACCTGATGGGTTTTGCCGTCGGACAGGGCGGGCAGGATATTGCCGTCAAGGGGCTTTCCGTCCAGCGTCATTTGTTTCACGCCCCGGCACACATGATGGGGGTTTTGAATCGCGATTTCATACACCGCGCCCCGGAAACGGCGGCTGATCTGATAGCCGTCCCAGTCGTGGGGGATGCAGGGGTCGATTTTCAGGCCGTCCCAGTCGGGCTTGACGCCCAGGATGTAATTGCTGATGACGTAGAAATTCCAGGCGGCGGTGCCGGTGAGCCAGGAGTTCTTGGCCTGGCCGAAATGCACGGCGTCCTTCCCGGCGATCATCTGGCTGTACACATAGGGCTCCATCTTGTGCTTTTCGCTGATGTCCTCCCGGTAGGCCGGGGCGATTTTCTGATACAGCCTGAAGGCCCGGTCGCCGTGGCCCAGCACCGTTTCGGCGGCGATGATCCAGGGGTTGTTGTGGCAGAAAATGCCGGCGTTTTCCTTGTATCCCGGGGGATAGGAGGATACCTCGCCCAGCTCCAGATGGTATTCCCTGTAAGCAGGCTGCAAAAGCACGATGCCGTGCTCCGTTTCCAGCCACTTTTCCACGGCTTTCAGCGCCTTTTCGGCTTTGCCGTCCTTCAGGCCCACTTTTGCCATCACGCAGTAGCCCTGGGGCTCGATGTAGATCTTGCCGTCTTCGCATTCCCGGCTGCCCACCTTATGGCCCAGAGCGTCATAGGCCCGGAGGAACCATTCTCCGTCCCAGCCGGCGGTGAGGATGGCCTGCTCCATCTCGTCGATGGCCTGCTGGGCCTCGGCGGCCTTTTTCGCGCTGCCCCGGCGCTTTTCCAGGGCCACCAGCTCCGGCCCAATGGCTACGAACATGCCGGCGATGAGCACCGATTCAGCCACCCGGTCGTCGGGGGCTTCGGGGTTGGAGAAGGTCTGAAAGCTTTCGTCCGGCGCGTCGGAGAAGCAGTTCAGGTTCAGACAGTCGTTCCAGTCGGCCCGGCCGATGAGGGGCAGGCCGTGGGGCCCCCGGTTGTTCACCACGTGATCGAAGCTGACCTCCAAATGCTCCATCAGCGTGCCGCAGTCGTCGGGATTGCTGTCATAGGGCGTTTTTTCATTCAGGATGGCGAAATCGCCCGTTTCCTTGATGTAGGCCGCGGTGCCGGCGATGAGCCAGAGGGGATCGTCGTTGAAGCCACCGCCGATGTCGTTGTTGCCCTTTTTGGTCAGGGGCTGGAACTGGTGATAGCAGCCGCCGTCCCGGAACTGGGTGGCGGCGATGTCCAGGATCCTCTCCCGGGCGCGCTCGGGGATCTGGTGCACGAAGCCCAGGAGATCCTGAGAGGAATCCCGGAAGCCCATGCCCCGGCCGATGCCGCTTTCAAACATGGAGGTGGAGCGGCTCATATTGAAGGTGACCATGCACTGATAGGGGTTCCAGATGTTCACCATGCGGCTCAGCTTTTCATCGGGAGTTTTGAGGACATAGGCGGAAAGCAATTCGTCCCAGTGGCGGCGCAGGGCCTGGAACGCTTCCTCGATCTGCTCATCTGTGGTCAGGCGGGACAAAAGCGCCCTGGCGGGGGCCTTGTTGATGACGCCGGGGGCGGAGAATTTTTCCTCGTTCGGCAATTCCACATAACCCAGAACGAAGTTGAAGCGCCTGCTTTCGCCCCCTTCCAGGTGCACCCGGATCTGATGGGAGGCGATGGGCTGCCAGCCGGAAGCCATGGAATTGCCCATGCTGCCGGTCATGACGCTGTTGGGGGCGTCAAAGCCGTTGCCCAGGCCCAGGAAGGTTTCCAGGTCGGTGTCAAAGCCGTCCAGGGGCTGATTGACGGCGTAGAAGGCATAGTGGTTGCGGCGCTCCCGGTATTCGGTCTTGTGGTAGATCACGCTGCCTTCCTTTTCCACTTCGCCGGTGTTGAAATTGCGCTGGAAGTTCAGCATATCGTCCTGGGCGTTCCACAGGCAGAACTCCACAAAGGAAGTCAGGATCACGTCCTTGGCCTGGGCGGATTCATTGGTCAGAGTGATCTGGTGCACCTCGGCGTTGACGCCCAGGGGCACGAAGGAGCGCTGGGTGGCCGCGAGGCCGTTTTTCCTGCCGGCAATGATGGTATAGCCCATGCCGTGGCGGCAGGAATAATCGTCCAATTCGGTTTTGACGGGCTTCCAGCCGGGATTCCACACGGTGTCCCCGTCTTTGATATAGAAATACCGGCCGCCGTCGTCCACCGGCACGTTGTTGTAGCGGTACCGGGTGATGCGGCGGAGCCTGGCGTCCCGGTAGAAGCAATAGCCGCCGGCGGTATTGCTGATGATGCCGAAGAAGTTTTCACAGCCCAGGTAATTGATCCAGGGGTAGGGGGTGCGGGGAGTGGAAATCACGTATTCCCGCGCCGCGTCGTCAAAGTAACCGAATTTCATGAGCGTTCACTCCTGATTCAAAGCATTGCCGTTTGTATCGATGATCTGCCTGTACCAGCGGGCGGCGTCCTTGGGGGTGCGGCGCTGGGTCTGGTAATCCACATGGATGAGGCCGAAGCGCTCGTCGTACCCTGAGGCCCACTCGAAATTGTCCAGGAAGCTCCAGTGCAGGTATCCCCGCACATCCGCCCCGTCCCGGATGGCTTTGCTCAGTTCCGAAAGATACCGGTGCAAAAAATCGATGCGGTTGGGATCGTGCACCTGGCCGTCCAGGAAGACAAAATCATTGCAGGACAGGCCGTTTTCCGTGATATACAGGGGCAGGCCGTAGCGCCGGTGCATATTCAGGGGGCCGTAATGCATCACTTCCGGGGTGATGTTCCATTTGGCGCCTGTCAGCGGGCTGCCGGGGGGAGGCACTATCGCCTGGCCCTGCGAATCCACCCGGGTGCCCTGGTAGATATTCAGCCCCAGGAAATCGGGGGTTTCCATCAGGTCCCAGTCCGAAGTGGGGACGGATGCGGAAAACTTGCGCAGCGTTTCGCAGGCGCTGTCCTCATACCGGCGCAGGATCATGGCGTCCAGAGGAACATTGAAGGAAAACACCCAGTTTTTTTCGGACAGGTCAAAGCTGGCGCGGTAAGCGGCCTCCCGGCCTTCGGGCGTATCCTCCTGGGGATAGCACAGCTTGCCGCAGGATACGAAGCCCACCTTTGCCTGGGGGTCTGCGGCCTTGATCTGCCGCTGGGCCTCGCTGTGGGCCAGGGCCAAATGATGATAGAGGCGGGCCAGCTCTTCGTCAGGCAAATGCAGGCCCGGGGCGTGGACGCCGGCGCCATAGCCCAGCCCCACCACGCACTGGGGCTCGTTGATGGTCATGTAGGTATCCACCCGGCCCCGGAAGCGCTCCGCGATGATCCGTGCGTAGCGGCCGAATGAGGCAACGATCTCCCGGTTCTGCCAGCCTCCCCTGGCCTGCAGGGCGCTGGGCAGATCCCAGTGGTACAGGGTGATCAGGGGTTTCATGCCGCTGCTGAGCAGCTCGTTTACCAGATCGTCAGACTACAGCAGGCCTTTTTCATTGACGGCCCCGTCGCCGTCGGGGATCACCCGGGACCAGCTGATGGAAAAGCGGTAGGCCTGCAGATGGCACTGCTTCATCAGCGCCACGTCTTCCCGGAAGCGGTGATAGCTGTCGCAGGCTGTATCGCCGGTATCACCGTGCTTGATGTGGCCGCCAGCCGCATCGTGGCAGAAATCATCCCAGATGTTAGGGCCTTTCCCATCTTCGTTCCACGCGCCTTCACACTGGTAGGATGCGCAGGCGGCGCCCCAAAGGAAAGCATCAGGAAACTGAATCATATCAAAACTTCCTCCCTTGTAGCGGGCCGCGGGGCAGAGGCGCCTCTGCCCGGGCAGTTTTAAGCGTTCAGCGCCTGCACCAGCGCGGCGCTGCTTTCGGGGGTCACGCTGTCGCCGCTGAAGCTGATGAGCCCGCGCAGCGGCATGTATTTCATCATGGCCAGGTTCATTTCGGCCGTGATGGCATCCTGCGCCGCTTCGGACCGGTCCTCACCGCCGGCGCCCAGCGCGCTCATGGCATTGTCCAGGTACGGCCGGAGCACCGCCATGGCTTTGGGATCCTGCATCAGATCCATGAAAATGCTGTTTTCGTCGTAATGGCGGGGCAGGGGGACGGTGGATTCCACCTGCACGGAAGCGCTCTGCGCGATGTCCCGGCTGGAGGCGCCGATCTCGATGACGAACTCGCCGGATTCCACGTGCCAGTCGTGAAGCTCCTTGTTCCAGTAGGCGAAGGCGCGCTTGTCCAATGTGAAGGTCACTTCCCGGCTTTCGCCCGGCTGCAATTCAATCTTTTCAAAGCCCTTCAATTCCCTTACGGGGCGGATGACCGTGCTTTCCCGGTCGCCCACATACAATTGCGCCACGGCCTTGCCCGCCCGTTTGCCGGTGTTCGTCACGGTGACGGCAGCGGTGAGGGTGTCGGTATCCCGGATGCTTTCCGCGCTGAGGCGCAGGTTGGAATACGCAAAGGAAGTATAGCTCAGGCCATGGCCGAAGGGGAACAGCACGTCCATGTCCTTTTTGTCGTAGTAGCGGTAGCCCACGAAAATGCCTTCCCGGTATTCGGCGGTGTTTCCTTCGCCGCCGTAGAAGAGATAGGAGGGATTGTCGCTGAGCTTTTTGGGGAAGGTTTCGGGCAGATGGCCTGAGGGGTTCACATCCCCGAAAAGGACCTGCACCACGGAAAGCCCCACCGCCTGACCGCCCAGGTACGCTTCCAGCACGGCCTGCACTTTGTCGATCCAGGGCATTTCC
>CAZQAM010000165.1:0-5089 GCA_964591355.1 uncultured Oscillospiraceae bacterium | reverse complement strand
GGAAGCCGATTTCGGGAGACATCGACGCGATCTCCGTTTTTTCAAATCCCGGATAATTGGCTTTCATGTGGCGGTAAATATCCAGAATAAAATGACGGCATTCCTGTTCGCCCCGGGTCAGATCCTCGGGATCGGTGGGATCGATGCCGTAGGAGCAGGCATAATTGACGTAGGAAACAATGCCGGCCTGGGTCAGCCTGCCCAGCGGCAGATCCTGACGGAAGCAGGGAAGCCCCGTTTCCCCCGCCCGGTATTCCTGATGAAAGCGCCTGCTCAGCGCCCTGAGGCCATCGCCGTCGGCCAGGAGACGCCCTGTATCCGCCCCGGCCAGGCGCACGCTGACGGTTCCGGGCTGGCAGAGATGATCGGTGTCCCGGCCGATATCAAAAGGCACGCCGGCGGCAAAAGCCACATCGCCGTCGCCGGTGCAGTCGACGATCACGTCCGCCTGGACCGCCTGGGCGCCCTGCTTGGTCTGGATCACGACGGAATCGATGCGCCCGTCGCGGACGATCACGTCGTTGACAAAGGCATGCAGGATGGTCTTTACATGCTCTCTGCGCAGGAGATCATCCAGAAAAACCTTCAGGTATTCGCTGTGAAAACGGTGCGGCGCGCCGGGACGAAGATCGTCTGTCGGATATTCCCGGTCGAAGCCTTCCTCCACCTCCCGGGCAATGCCCTGGGGCCCGTTGCCGGTGCCCAGCATAAAATAATTGCAGGTTTCCACATAGCAGGCGGTCACGTTTCCGCCGAGGAAACCGCGCTTTTCCAGCAGCATGGTCTGATACCCCATACGAGCTGCGCCGATGGCCGCGCCCACTCCGGCAGGGCCGCCGCCTACCACCAGCACCTGCACCTTCTCCCTGACAGGAATCTGCTTTGAGGGCAATATTACATGCATATCCGGCTTCTCCTCCTCATCCTGAAAATGGCAGGCGCAGCTGCCTGCGCCTGCCGAGTTGCAGCGTGTGATTTTACTTTGCGCGTTCCACCTGGGTCCCTTCGGCCAGCTTGAACAATTCCAGCTGCTCCGCGGACAGGGCCTCCAGCGCTTTGTTGTAACGGGCGTCGCAGTCTTCCAGGGCGGCTTTCACATCGCTGCCGGCCTGACCGGAGAGCAGGTTGACGATCACTTCGCGGTACAGCGGGCCCTCGACGGTGATCAGGGTGTCGGGCATGGCGCTCATGACGAACTTCTGCTCGATATTGGCGAATTCCGCAAAGCCCTTTGCGTCAGGCTGCTTGGTAGCCAGATCAATGGCTTCCTGGCGAATGGGCACATACAGGCCCTGCTCATACATGGCGGCGGCGCATTCATCGCTGTAGAAGTACTCAAACACCATCAGCGCCTTTTCCGGATGCTCCAGAGCTTTCTTCCCCATGACCAGCAGCTGGGTGGGCTGTACGAATTCCTTGAAGGGATGGCCTTCTTCAGTGATGGCGGGTTCAGGCACCACGGCCCAGTCACACTTGGCGGGGAACTGCTCGTTGTATACGGCGGCGTCGAAGCTGGCGGCGCCCATGATGCCGATGCGGCCTTCGGAGAACTGGGCGCGCACGCCGTCGCCGTCCAGACCCTCAAAGCCCGGGAACACGCTGCCGTCCACCTGCGCCATGCCGTACACTTCTTCAATGATGGGCGTCAGGGCCGCAAAGTTGAATTTGCCGGCGTTCCAGTCATAGCCGTAGTGGCCGATATTGCAGCCGGCGGGCATGGTGATGTAGCTGGACAGGGTCCACTGCGCTTTCAGGGACAGGCCAAAGCCATAGGCCTTGCCGGCGCTGACTTCGGTGATCTTTTTGGCATATTCGCGCACCTGGGCCCAGGTCCACCCGTCATAGGGCACTTCCAGGCCGGCTTCCTTGAACAGATCCGTATTGACCACAAACTTGTAGGTGGTCAGGTTGTAGGGCAGCGTATACACTTCGCCGTTGAAGATGTGATACTGCTTGGCCAGCAGCCCGTCATACTTGGCGACCAATGCTTCGCTGCCGGCGAACTGCTTCAGCGGCACCACGTAGCCGGCGTCCACGAAATCCTGCATCCACTTCGTATCGGCACGGAACATATCGGGGGCTTCATCGGTGCGGGCCGCGATCTTGATGGAGTCGGAATAATTGTCGCCGTATACCGTGTACTCCACAAAGATGCCGTTCTCCTTGCCGATGGTGTTGTTGAATTCCTCCACCTGCTTGTTGCGCAGCTCTTTTTCATGGGCATTGTCGGACCAGACGTAAATCGTGGTCACATCTTCCGCCAGCGCGCCGACCGCGGAGCACAGGCTGAGAAGCATCACCAAAGCAAGAATCCAGGACAAGGTCTTTTTCATGGGATTGCCTCCTTTTTTCATCATGTTTCCTGTGAGAAACCTTTTTGCCTGATCCTATTATTTCACGGTTTTTCCCGCAGTTCAAGATTGATTTTCCATGCACTGTTTTGGTTTGTTTTTCCTTATTGCCGGTGAAAAGGTGGATATTTTTTACACCTTTTTTCATTGACATTCAAGTATAATAAAATATAATGAAAATGGTGCGTCCAATCGAAATTTCTGAGGGAACAAGAGGAATATCCGATGGCGTTGACAATTCTGCTGCTGCTGCTTTTTACCGTACTTCTCTTTGCGTGCGGCTGGAGAAACAAATATCTGATCCTGTTTGCGCTGCTGGTGGCCTGCATGCTGCTGGCCATGTTTCCTTTGACGGTGGAAGTATCCAAAATCAGCAATTATCTGGTGCCGGCCAATTACCTGATCCGCCCGCTGGAAACCCACCTCTATGCCTTCTGCCGCTCTATGCTGCACGTATCCATGTCTGCCATCACTTTGATCCGCAATGCGGGCATCGTCCTGTATTTTGCCGGGATCGTGTGGTTTGTGCTGTCTCTCAGCAGCAGCATCCGGCTGGATGAAGAAAGGCGCGTCAGCCGCTTTAAGCCCCTGGCCTACATCCCCCTGATCGGATTTCCCATTTTGTACTTTCTCTTTTATCATCCGCAGACGGCCTTCCGCATTTTCCGGGCATATCACACCGCTTCTTCCCCGGAAAAGATCCAGCGTCTTGCAGGCCTGCTCAGAACCCTGGATTCCTTCATGACGGTTTGCGTGCTCCTTTATCTGATCTGGCCGGCGGCGTATCTGCTGATCAATTACAGGAAACGGCGTATGACCTTTTTATCTTCCTACCTGCTCAGGCTGTCCATCGCGCTGCTGGTTCTGAACCTGGCTTTCTTTATGCTTTTCTTTACCGGTATTTTCCGCATGTCCTGTCAGGATGTGCTGCAGTACGGCTTCTGGCGCTTTACCATGCCCACGCACATGCCGGTGTATTACACCACGCTGCTGCCTGCCGTGATGTTTATCGTACTGTTTACCGTGTTCATTATCCTGATCCGGCTGCACGCGGATTATCTGCTCAGTTTTTTTAAATTCAGAGGGATCCGCAAAAACCTCAACGCGCTGTACGCCAATGTGCGCAACGTGATGCACAGCGAGAAAAATCTTCTTTTCACCATCCGCATCCTGGCGGAGGATGCCCTGCGAAGCCCGGATGAGCAGCAGAGAAACGAAAAGCTCCGGAAAATCACGGCGCTTTGCAGCAGCAATATGGACGATCTGACCCATACCCTGAACAACGCCCACGAAATGAACGTGAGCGCCATGCGCAGCGATTTCATTCAGGCGGTGGAGGAAGCCATCGGCAGCCTTCAGATTCCGGAGGGCATCAGGCTGGAGCGCTTCTATTCCAAGGACAGCCTGCCTTTGTTCTTCGACCGGTATCACATGACCCACGCGGTCATCAACATCCTGAGCAATTCCCTGGACGCCCTGGCCGCCGCCAGCCCTGAGCAGCCGCAGATCCGCCTGAATCTCTATACCAGCCAGAAATGGGTTTATTTCTCTGTCTGGGACAACGGCTGCGGCATACCCCAGAAAATCCTGCACAAGGTGGAGCAGCCCTATGTGTCCACCAAGAACAAAAAGAACAGCTGGGGCATCGGCCTCTCATATGTTTACAGCGTCATCCGCGCCCACTACGGGCAGATGCACATCCGCAGCAGGCAGAATGAATACACCCTGGTGGAGATCCTTCTTCCCTACAGCCAGAAAAGGAGATAGACCATGATCCGCATTCTTTTGGCAGACGACAATGCCGAAATCCGCAGTTATTTTCACAGCATCCTGGATCACGAACCGGGCCTGCAGGTGATCGGCGAAGCCGAAAGCGGCCGGCAGTGCGTGGAAATAGCCCAACGGGAGCGCCCCGACATTATTCTGATGGATATTCAGATGGAAACGGAAACGGCGGGCATTGACGCCACCCGGATCATCCATGAAACGCTGCCGGAAAGCAAAATCATCATCCTGACCATCCATTCGGATGATGAAATGCTGTTTCAGGCGTATTCCAGCGGCGCCATGGATTTTATCGTCAAAACGGACTCCATTTCAAAAATCGTTTCTTCCATCGAAAAAGTGAGCCAGAATCAGATGCAGCTGCGCAGCGACGTGGCTGCCAAAATCGTCACAGAATTTCAGCGCGCCGCACGCGCTGAAATCACGGCGGAGGGTACGGTCGCGATCACCACGTCTTCGCAGGCGCCGTACACGGTGCGAAAGCAGCTTTCCGAAGCGTTTCAAATCCCGGACGGACAAATCCGGGTCACGGTGCCGCTTGTGGGGTACTGTGCTGCATTTATAACGGCGATTCCTATAAAGAGGTGGCCAAAACCCGATTCGTATCGGAGGCCACCATCAAAAGCCAGGTCAACAGTATTCTTCGGAAGTTCGAAAAGAAGCGCATGCGGGACGTGGTCAGCGTGCTCAGGCAGGTGGATTTTGAGCAGATCGCGGCCATCATGCAAAAGCACTGATCATTCCAGGGGGATCACTGTTCCGGGGTTTTCCGCAAACGGGCCGCACAGAGGGGCGGGCCCGTGTTTTTTTCCCTGCAGATCGGTGTCCAGGGTCAGGAAGGATCCATCCGGCCCTTCAAAAGGCTGCTCGCTTTCAAAGGCCGTACCAAGCACTGCTGTGTCAATCAGATCGGAAGAGCGTCGTGTAGGGAAAGAGTGTAGGATAGGGTGTTG
>CAZQAM010000164.1:0-5089 GCA_964591355.1 uncultured Oscillospiraceae bacterium | reverse complement strand
AGAATACCTTTTCGGTATACGCTTGCGGGGCGGCGGGCGGAGGCGTTTCCGCTTCCTCGCCGGGCAGTTGCAGCAGCGCCTGGCGCATGCTTTCCGCCATCTTCGCATATTTCTGATAATCTTCGTCATGGGCCGTGTCCGGCTCCTGGGAAACGGGAGCCTGGGGGGCGGTCAGGCCGGTCAAAGAGCTGACCCACTGCACGGCGGCGGACATGGGGGTTTCTTTGGGCAATCCGGTAACGATTTCCACATTGCTGCGGTTGACGCGGAAGCGCATTTCGTCAAACCAGGGATGGTTCACCCGCACCTGCAGATAGAAGCGGTAGCTGTGGGTGTGCCGGGGCGGATCGTAGCTGACGGGCTTGCCCTCGGCGTCCTTGGTTTTCTGCTCGATCTTGCTGTGCTCCACGTCCACCTGGCAGTCGGTCACGTCGTCCAGGTACACTACGTCCGGATTATCCTCCATGCTCTGGCCGCCCGGGAGGAGCACGAACTGCTTTTTTTCATCGTCGATCAGAAGCCGGTTGTTTTCGCCCAGGGAGCGGCTGGCGTGGAACCGGGCGGCTTTTTCCCTGTTTTCTTCCCGGTAGGCCAATTGATCCCGGATATTCTGCACGGTGGAACGCCGCCGGTCCGAAAACCAGGGGGAGAGCTTGCTTTCGCAGTCCTTGCACAGATTGCCGTCTTCCAGCTTCCTGTTGCCCAGGAAGCGGATGCGCTGGCCGCAGATATCGCAGTATTTCTTGTCAAACAGGCCCATGCTGCACTTCCTCCTTTGCTTTTGATGGGATGGATGCTGTTTTTGCTGCCTTCATTTTATCAGAATCAGCGGCGAAAGGCAAGCATTCCGCTGGCCCGGGCGTCATCCCAGCAGGCGAAGCAGATTTTCGCTGAAGATCTTGCGCAGGGCGGTGTCGCTCAGGCCCAGGGACAGGAGGGCGTCGATCTCGGGCTTGGGCGTCCACATGGGGAAATCGGTGCCGAAGAGCACCCGATCTTCCCCGTACAGGTCGATCAGCTCCCGGACGCGCTCCCGGGACAGCACAAAGAAGGAGGAGGAAGTGTCCACAAACACGCTGGTATCGGCCAGGCATTCCGCCGCCTCGTCCCATTCGCTGTAGCCGCCCAGATGCGCGCAGATCAATTGCAGCCGTGGATGCTTTTTCAGGATCGGCGGGATCAGGGAAGGATTGGAATTGCGGTAGCGCCTGTCCCCGGTGTGAAGCATCATGGGGCAAACGCCCTCGCAGGCGGCGAACAGCCGGTCCGCCCTTTCTTCATCCAGGCTGAAATGCTGCATATCGGGGTGCAGTTTGATGCCCTTCATGCCCGCTTTCAATACGCGCTTCACTTCCTTGCCCGGATCCTCCATATCGGGATGCAGGGAAGCAAAGCCCCACAGGAAATCCGGATGCGCATGGACGGATTGGATAAGGAAATCGTTGATGTGCTGCACGTGATCCCCGTCCACCGACACCGCCAGCGCCAGGCACCTTTCAATGCCCGCCGCCCGGCTGAATTCCATCAGGGTATCCACCGTGCCGTTTCTTTCCAGCTCGATGTCATAAAAAGCCGCCACGTTTCTGACTGCCTTCGCGGCAATTTTTTCAGGATAAATATGGGTGTGGCAGTCGATGATTCTGTAATCCATGCATCCTCCCAAACGCATCAGACGTATACATCCACCGTGGTGTTTTCCTTGCCCTTTTTGCTCAGGCTTTCCACGCCCTGATACCGCATCCTCCCAAAGCCCCGGACGGAGATCACGTCGCCTGCCTTCGGAGTATATCCCGGGCTCTCGCACAGCCGGCCGGATACGTAGATCTTTCCCGCCGGAAACAGGCTCTGGGCGTCGCTCCGGCTTAACTTGTACACATGAGCGATCAGGGCGTCCAGCCGCTGGGAGGACAATTGCACGGTGCGCCTTTCCGTCTGAAACAGCGCGCCTTCCGGAAGCCTCTCCACTTTTTCGCAGGAAAGGGAAGTATTCTTTGCCTGAGTGAAATTCGCCTGAATATACGGCGCGATATGCTCCTCGCAGAACAGATAGGCCCCGTCCCTGCGCACCACGATATCGCCCAGCGTTTCCCTTTCGATGCCCAGGGCCATCAAAGCGCCCAGATAATCCCGGTGGGTGAGGGACTCAGCGAACCGGGCGCTGAGGGGAGCCATTTTCAGGCAGACGATGGGAAACGGCGCGCCGTCATAACCGCAGACTTCCGCACTGCCCAGGCGCAGCATCTGCCTTTCGCACCCTTCCGCTCCGCCAAAAAGCGTCCATCCGCAGGGCGGCAGGGAGGGAAGAAGGGCGTGGAACAGGCTCAGGCCCATCAAGTCCAGGAAATGGGTAAAGCAGTACACGCCCTGATGGTAGCTTCGATGCGCCAGTTCCTCCAGGCGCCTGCGCTCCAGTTCGTCCGCCATGCCTGTTCCTCCTTATATAACGCCCGGCGTTCTGCCCTTCGGGGCCCGCCGGGACGCGCAATCGCCGCTTCGCGCCGATTCGCTCGTTATTATACCATCTGCCTTTTCCCGGCGCAAGGCGTGGTCTGCTTGCGGAATGTTCTTTTTCCTGCTACAATGACGGCAGGGAAATACCGTTCCGTTTCGTTGAATGAGGGAGAACGCACGAAAGGAGGGGCCCAAGTGGAGAAAGGCTTTCTCGGCCGGAAAAAGAAGCAATTGTCTTTTGAAGCGCTGGCCATGCAGGCGGAAAGGCAGGTATACAGAACCTGCTTTCACATGATGGGCAGCGCCCAGGACGCGGCAGACTGCGCCCAGGAAACCATGCTGCGTGCTTACCGCGCCTTTTCATCCTTCCGGCAGGACGCGGCTTTTTCTACCTGGATCACCCGCATCGCCCTGAATGTATGCACGGACGAGCTGCGCAGGTGGCGCCCGTCGGTCTCCCTGGAAGGAATGCGGGAAGAAACGGGGTTTGACCCTCCCTCTCCGCAAAAAAGCGTCCACGCGCAATTGGAGGCCAGGGAAAGAAAACGGCTGCTGCGGGAGGCGCTTTTGCAGCTGCCGGAGGACGCCCGGCGCCTGATCGTGATGCGGGATCTAAGGAACATGAGCTATGAGGAGATCGCGGCCGTTCTCGATCTTCCCCTGGGCACGGTGAAAAGCCGCATCAGCCGGGCCCGGGACAAACTGGCCGGATTGCTGAAAGAATCTGCGGAACTTTTTTCTTCCGCTTCCGTCTAATCATACGAGAGGAGATGAAACACATGAATTGCAATACGTTTTCAGATCTTCTCGATGCCTTCATGGAAGGCTCTCTGCCAAAGGAAACGGCGGCGGAAATGCGTTCCCATGCGGCGGAATGTCCTGCCTGTGCCGCGCTGATGCAGCTGCGGCTGGACTGCCGGGCCCTGGATGAGGAGACGGAAGTGCCATCGGATTTTTCCACTGCCTGGCGGCAAAGGATCCGGGAAGAGGAAGAAAAGGAAAAGCGCGCTTCGGCCCGGCGCTGGCGAGGTTATCTGGCTATGGCGGCGGCGCTGGTATTCGTGGCGGGGGGCGTGCTTTTGACCCGGAACGCCGGGCAATTCTCCGGGCCTGATACCGCCGTGAACGTGCCGCGCCCCACAGGCATGCTGACCGCCGAAAGGCCCGTTCTGTCCAATGCCGCGCCCGCCTACAGCGGGGAAAGCGCACAGGAAAAGCAGGCGGATGTTCCCCTGCTGGCTGCGGCGTATTCAGCGCCCGAGGAAGCGGCGGAGGAAATGGATATGGCCAGCGGCGCGGTGCAGGATGCAGAGGAGGGGATATCGCCTGCTGAGGCGGGAGACGTTTCCTTCACTGTCAGCACTGCCGATTTTGATGCTGCTGTAGAAGCGCTGCGGGATCTGACTGAGCGGCTGGGCGGCCAGGCTGACGAATTGTCCTTTGAGGAAGGCGCTTCGGGAAACCGGTCCTGTATGCTGATGCTGCGCATTCCGGTTTCCGCGGTGGATACCTTTCTGGCAGAAGTTCGCGCCATCGTCCGCACAGACGGCTGGATGGAAAATGGTCTTCCCAAATCCGGATCGGCTGTTCTGCGCGTGACAGTGCTGGAAGAAGAGGCTCCATGAAAAAAGAAGACCCATGAAAAAGGAGGGAATCAGGTATGATAAAAAAGATGCTGACCGTTATGATCGCAGCCTGGATGCTGCTTTCCCTGGCCGTGCCCGCGCTGGCGGAGGAGGGCCCGGTGATCCGGGTATCCGGCAACGCTACGGTTTCTCTGACGGCCGATACCGCCACACTGCAGATCGGCGTCAATATAAGGAAGGACACCGTCAGTGAGGCGCAGCAGGAAAACGCCGAGATCATGCAGGCGGTGATCGCCGCGATTCAGCAGACCGGCATTGAGGAAAAGGACGTCATCACCAGCTCCTTCAATGTATTCAGCGGCTATGACACTTCCTACAGTTCCCTGGGCGCGGAAACCCGCCGGAATTACTATCAGGTGGAAAACATGCTGTGCGTCACTGTGCGGGATTTGGACATGGTGGGTGCCGTCCTGGACGCCGCCATGGCAGCCGGGGCCAACACGACCTATGGAATCTCCTTTTCTTCCACCCAAGAAAACGAGGCCTATCAAAAAGCCCTGACCAGGGCCTATGAAGACGCGGAAAAGAAAGCCGGCGTGCTGTGTGCCGCCGCGGGCAAGACCCTGGGGGATCTCAGGGTGATCGACGCCAGCCAGGGAAATTACGGCTATGGCATGCGCAATACGTATGCGTATGATGCTGCGAAGGGAGTGGAGGAAGCTTCCACCGCCATCCTTTCCGGGGATGTGTCCGTCAGCGCCAGTGTGATGGTGGAATTTGCCGTCAAATAATCAGTTGATATTCCGAAAGAATGGCTTCCCCGCAGGGCTCTCCCGGCGGGGAGCTGTTTTTGAATCCGAACGATCCGCGGCGGGCAAAAGCAGTTTGCCGGAGAAAATGCGAACGATAAAAATCATAGTTTCATGCATTGTTCGGGCCTGGGAAAAGACGCGAAAAAAAACGGAAAAATCATAAATTAAGTATTGACAATGTTGTAGAGATATGATATTATAGTCGAGCGCCTCCGGAGAGGAGGGCGCGGGAATCTTGAA
>CAZQAM010000163.1:0-5093 GCA_964591355.1 uncultured Oscillospiraceae bacterium | reverse complement strand
CTGGTACTTCTGGCTCTCCAGGGGCTCCAGCTCCAGGGCCTTGGTCTTGGCGGGGCACACTTCCACGCAGTTGCCGCAGCCGGTGCAGTCCAGGGGGCTGACCTGCATACGGTATTCATAGCCGGCCAGTTCCTTGCCGATGGTCTTGGGCGCCACGATGAATTCCTTGGGCTTCTTGGTGCCTTCCTTGACCAGGATGGGCCGGATGCAGGCGTGGGGGCACACCAGGGAGCACTGGCCGCACTGGATGCAGTTTTCGGGGATCCACTCGGGCACCTTCACGGCCACGCCGCGCTTTTCGTACTTGGTGGTGCCGGTTTCCACGAAGCCGCGGGGATCAAAGGCGCTGACGGGCAGCTGATCGCCTTCCTGGGCCAGGATGGGCCGGATGAAGGTATCGAAGTATTCGCTGGCTTCCACCTTGACGGGCACAGCGCCGGTGGTGGCGTTGAGCCACTTTTCGGGCACTTTGACTTCCTTGAGGCCGGAAATGGCGATATCGATGGCGTCCCAGTTCCGCTGCACCACGGCGTCGCCCTTCTTGCCGTAGGTCTTCTTGGCATAGGCCTTCATGTACTTGTCGGCATCCTCGTAGGGGATGATATTGGCCAGCTTGAAGAACGCCGCCTGCATGATGGTGTTGATGCGGCCGCCCATGCCTACCTGCGCGGCCAGCTCGATGGCGTTGATGGTGTAGAACTTGGCCTTCTTCTGCGCCAGCAGCTGCTTCATCTTGGCGGGCAGGTGCTTTTCCATGTCCTTGGGCTCCCACTGGGAGTTGAGCAGGAAGGTGCCGCCGTCCTTCAGGGAGGACACCATGTCGTACATGGTCACATAGGCGGGATTATGGCAGGCGATGAAATCGGCGGCGTCGATCAGATACGTGCTGCGGATGGGCACATCGCCGAAGCGCAGGTGGCTCACCGTCAGGCCGCCGGACTTCTTGGAGTCGTAGGCGAAATACGCCTGAGCGTACTTGTCGGTATGATCGCCGATGATCTTGATGGAGTTTTTGTTGGCGCCCACGGTGCCGTCAGAGCCCAGGCCGTAGAACTTGCAGCTGACGGTGCCCTTGGGGGCCACGTTGTACTGCTTGCCCAGCTTCAGGCTGCTCTTGGTCACGTCGTCCACGATGCCCACGGTGAAGTGGTTCTTGGGCGCGGCCTTGGCCAGGTTGTCGTACACAGCCTTGACCATGGTGGGGTTGAATTCCTTGCTGCCCAGGCCGTAGCGGCCGCCGAACACTTCGATCTCCTTGCGGCCGTTTTCAGCCAGCACGGACACCACGTCTTCGTACAGGGGCTCTCCCAGGGAGCCGGGCTCCTTGGTGCGGTCCAGCACGGCGATCTTCTTCACCGTAGCGGGCAGCGCGGCCAGGAAATGCTTGGCGGAGAAGGGGCGGTAGAGGTGCACCTTCACCACGCCCACCTTCTTGCCCCGCTTCGTCAGGGCGTCGACGGTCTCGTGGATGGCTTCGCAGCTGGAGCCCATGGACACGATCACTTCTTCGGCGTCTTCCGCGCCGTAGTAATCAAACAGCTTGTAGCTGCGGCCGGTGAGCTTGGCCACCTTCTTCATATAGGCTTCCACGATGGCGGGCACCGCTTCATAATACTTGTTGGCGGCTTCCCGGTTCTGGAAGTAGATATCGGGGTTCTGGGCGGTGCCGGCCTGATGGGGATGCTCCGGATTCAGGGCGCGGTCCCGGAATTCCTTCACCTTGTCCCAGTCCACCAGCTTGGCGATCTCGTCGTACTCGGCGGCGTCGATCTTCTGGATCTCATGGCTGGTGCGGAAACCGTCAAAGAAATGCAGGAAAGGCACGGAGCCCTTGATGGCGCTCAGGTGAGCCACCAGCGCCATATCATGGGCTTCCTGCACGGAGCCGGAGGCCAGCATGGCAAAGCCGGTCTGACGGCAGGCCATCACGTCGCTGTGGTCGCCGAAAATGCTCAGGGCGTGGGCGGCCAGGGCGCGGGCAGACACATGGAATACGCCGGGCAGCAGTTCGCCGCTGATCTTGTACATGTTCGGGATCATCAGCAGCAGGCCCTGGGACGCGGTAAAGGTGCTGGTCACAGCGCCGGCGGCCAGAGAGCCGTGCACAGCGCCGGCGGCGCCTGCTTCGGACTGCATTTCAGCCACGTGCACCGTCTGGCCGAACAGGTTCTTGCGGCCCTGGGCAGCCCATTCGTCGATGTACTCGGCCATGGTGGAGGACGGCGTGATGGGGTAAATGGCGGCTACGTCGCTGAATGCATACGCGACATGGCTGACTGCCCCGTTACCGTCAATGGTCAGTTTGATTGCCATGGGGATTCCTCCTTTTAGCTTGTATGGGAGCGGTGAAAGCATGCCTTTCCCGCCTCATTACCATTTAAATATTATACGGCCATGTATATGCTCCTGTCAAGCAAAGAACCGGGAAAAGAAAAGAAATTTCGGGCGCGTCAGCGGCTTTTCCCCGTCCGCGGCCCCTCCTTGGGCCTTTTTTCCCCTGCCGTTTCCTCCCCGCACAGTGCCTCCGCCACATCGCCCCGGATCACCAGGGTGGCTTTCTTATCCGCCGGGGTGGGCTCCCGGTTGATGACCGCCAGGGTTTTCCCCTGAAAATAATCCAGGAAAGAGGCCGCCGGCTCCACGGACAGGCTGGTGCCCGCCACGATCAGGGTATCGGCCTGGGAAATCTCCCGGCACGCCCCGATGCACACGTATTTGTCCGGCGCCTCGCCGTACAGCACCACCGAGGGCTTCACCACCCCGCCGCACTTATCGCACCGGGGAATTCCCTCCGCGGATAGGATTTTTTCCAGCGGATATTTTTCCCCGCAGTCCATGCAGGCGTTTTCATGGATGGTGCCATGGATCTCATACACCCTTCTGTTGCCGGCCAGTTTATGCAGCCCGTCGATGTTCTGGGTCACGATGCCCCGCAGCACATCCTTTTTTTCCAGTTCATAGAGCCGCCGGTGGGCGGCGTTGGGCCGGGCGCCGGGATACACCATATATTTCCGGTAAAAATCGAAGAACGCATCCGGATGCAGATAGAAAAACGATTTGCTCAGGATCATTTCCGCGTTCAGGCCCCCATACGCCTCCCGGTACAGCCCCTCCCCAGAGCGGAAATCCGGGATGCCGCTGGGGGTGGACACCCCCGCGCCGCCGAAAAACACCAGGCGCCGGGCGGCGGCGATGATCCCCTCCAGCTTCTCCCGACCCGCTTTTTTCATGCCGCTGTTCACCCGCGCGAATCAGGCTTCCCAGTCGGGAAAGCGCTCCTTCATGGTGCCGAAAAAGTGCTTTTCCATCACCGCGTCATACGCCGCCTCCGCATACGCTTCCAGTTCGCCCCGGTCGTAGAGGTACTGCAGGATGGTATAGCGGTCCCGGAAGGTGCGCCCCCGCAGGACGCCCTGGATGAACCGGTCCCTGTCCGTGACGGTGAAGGGCGCCTTTAATGTTTTCTGCAGTTTTTCCACGCTGTCGAAGAAGGGCAGGTACTTCCCGATCAGGGCCCGCAGCGCGCCGTCATCGCTTTCCCGGTACAGTTTCCGGAAGATCTCAATGGCGGCGAAGGTGCCTTCCCCTACCTCGATGCCGTGGAGGTTGGGCGTCTTTCCTTCCTCCACGTCCATCACTTCCCAGGTCTGGCCGATCATGTGCTCGGTGCCGGAAGCCGGCCGGGAGGAGCCGCAGAAGGCGATGCACTGGCCGGAGAGGATCAGCCCTTCGCTGGTGCTGCGGATGGCGGACATCTCTCTTTTTTCCAGCCCCTGCGCGGCGGCGATGCACTGGCCGGTGGCTTTCAGTACCATCTCCGCGATCTGCGCGCAATAATATTCCCCGTTTCTCTCCCGGCTGATTTCCCAGTCCAGAAGCGCCACATATTTGCCGATCATATCCCCCACGCCGGAAAGCAGCAGCGGATACGGCGCGGCGGCGTTGACGTCCAGATCAATAATGATATGCCGGGCGATGGAACAGTTGTACACGATTTTTTTCCTGCCGTTGAGCATCGGGGCCACCACCGAAGCATAGCCGTCCATGGAGGGAGCGGTGCCCGCCACGCCGTAGGGGATCCCCAGGCGGTAGCTGACCATGCGGCAGGTGTCGTTCAGGGAGCCGGAGCCCACCGCCAGGATGTAGTCCGGGTTCTGAGAGAAAGCGTTGATGTCGTAGATTTCCCGGTCCCGCCCCGCTTCCATGAGCACCTTGCCCACGTTTTCCGCCGTAGGCAGGGCGCCGGGAGGCAGGATTAAGGTGTGGGAAAGCAAGCCGGCTTTCTTCAGTTTTTCCTCTGCCCGCCGTCCCGCGGCACGGTAGGTATTCTCATCCGCCACCAGAAAAATGCGGTGATAATCCTTCAGGATGTCCGCCGTCTTTTCGATAGCGCCGGACGATATCTCGATCACTTCGGTCGGTATGCTGTGATGCCCCTGGCTGCAGGTGCAATCCATTTCGATCATGGAGATTCCTCCTGGCAAAGCGTATTTCCGGATACCAGCTTTTGGTTGCTGCATGAATAGATCAGCCGCCGCGCCGGCGGATCACGATGGGCTGCATATATTGAGGGATATGGCAGGGCACGGCGCCCGGATACTTGGCGTCCAGATAATCGGCAAAAGCCTCGGGATCGGCGCTGTTGTGGGCGAACATATCCCAGTGGCCGGGAATGACCAGGGCGGGCTTCAATTCCCCCGCCAGGTCCACCGATTCCTGATACGTCATATTGCCGATGCAGTTGCCGCGGTACCGGACGGCGTCCCGGCCGTTGATGGGCAGCAGCGACGCGTCGATGGGGCCAAAGGCCTGCAGCGAGGGCAGCATGCCCTCGTAGCGCAGGGTGTCCCCGGCGTGATGGATGCGCAGGCCGTTGCCCTCCAGGATGTACTGCAAATTGGGATACAGCCCGGTCACAGGATCCTGAGAGAGAAACTCATGGGCGGCGGCGATGGCCCGCACGGTGATGTCGCCCACCGTGACGGAGGCGGAAACATTCATCCCCAGCTGCCGGTCCGGCCCGATGCCGTCCTGCAGAACGGAAGCGGCATGCGGAGAAGGAAACACGAACTTCGCCTCCGGACAGACCTTTG
>CAZQAM010000162.1:1422-5154 GCA_964591355.1 uncultured Oscillospiraceae bacterium | reverse complement strand
ACCTTCCTGCTGGTGATCATCACCGTGCCCCTGTCCACCGGCATCGCCCTTCTGATTTCCCTGGGCCTCAACGCCATCAGGCCCCTGCGCAACCTGTACCAGACCGTATATTTCCTGCCCTATGTGACCAACACCCTGGCGGTGGGCCTGGTCTTTATGGTGCTCTTCAAAAAGACCGCTTACACCGACGGCCTGATCAACCTGATGCTGCAGTGGTTCGGCGCATCGTCTGTGGACTTCATCGACGGGCCGTACTGGGCCAAAATGTTCGTGCTGTGCTTCTATACGATCTGGGTGGTGCTGCCCTTCAAGATCCTGATCCTCACCAGCGCCCTGGCCTCCGTCAATCCGGAATATTACAGCGCGGCCCGCATCGACGGCACCCGCAGCTTCCGGGTATTCTATAAGATCACCCTGCCCATGATTTCCCCCATGATCTTTTATCTGGTGATCACGGGCTTCATCGGCGCGTTCAAGGCGTACAGCGACGCGGTGGCTCTCTTCGGCACCGATCTGAACGCCGCCGGCATGAACACCATCGTGGGCTACGTATACGATATGCTCTACGGCAACAGCGGGGGATATCCCTCCTTCGCTTCGGCGGCGGCCCTGATCCTGTTTGCCATCGTGCTCACCATCACCTGCATCAACCTGCTCATCAGCAAAAAGAACGTGCACTATTGAGGGCGGTGAAATAAGATGGATAGGAAAATGGATTTTGACCGCATCGAGCGCCGCGCCGCCATCCGGAAAAAAACCTTCCGGGCAGCGGATTATCTCTTTTTGACCGTGTGGGCCGTGATGGTGCTCTTTCCCTTCTACTGGATGCTGCTGACCTCTGTCAAGAGCTACAGCTCCTATAATGCCGAGTACATCCCCCGGTTTTTCACGCTGAGCCCCACCCTTTCAAACTACCGGGAAGCCTTTACCACGGTGCCCCTGGGGCGCTATTTCCTCAACAGCGTCATTTTTACCCTGGCCACCACGGCGCTGATGATGGCGGTGATCATCCCGGCGGCATTTGCTTTCGCCCGGCTGGAGTTCCCCGGCAGGCAGGCGGCGTTCACCCTGTTCCTGGCGCTGATGATGATCCCCAATGAGCTGGTGGTGATCACCAACTTCGTCACCATTACCAACTTGAAGCTGCGCAATACTTTCACGGGCCTGATCCTGCCGTCGGTGACGTCGGTATTCTATATCTATCTGCTGAAGGAAAACTTTGAGCAGATCCCGGATGAGCTCTACAAAGCCGCCCGGGTGGACGGCACGTCGGATTTCAAATACCTGACCCAGGTGATGATCCCCATCAGCATGCCCACCCTGATCACCATCGTGATCCTGAAGGTGATCGAATGCTGGAATTCCTACGTATGGCCCCGCCTGATCACGGATAATCCCCAATATTATCTGGTGTCCAACGGGATTCAGGAGATCCGGGAAAACGGCTTTGGAAGGGAAAACCTGCCCGCCATGATGGCGGCGGTGGTGGTGATCTCCGTGCCTTTGATCGTGCTGTTCCTGATTTTCCGCAAAAAGATCATGGCCGGCGTATCCAGGGGAGGGATCAAGGGATGAGAAGGATGAAAAAAGCGTTCGCCTGCTGCCTGCTGCTTCTTCTTGCCTTCACGCTCGGCGGCTGCCACGGCTCCCGGGATTCCAGCGCTTTTGCGATCCCTCAGCAGTTTGACGCCTCCCGGACCTATGAAGTGGTCTTCTGGGCGAAAAACGATACCAACAAAACCCAGACCGCCGTGTACGAACAGGCGATCCGGACCTTTGAAAGCCTGTATCCCAACATTCATGTGACGATGCGCCTGTATACCGATTACAGCCGGATCTACAACGATGTGGTCACCAATATTGCCACCGGCACCACCCCCAATGTGTGCATCACCTATCCGGATCACATCGCCACTTACCTGACGGGCAGCAACGTGATCGTGCCGCTGGATGAACTGATATCGGACACCCGGTACGGCCTGGGGGGCAGCCAGGTGCTTTTTGCGGGGCCGACGGCAGAGCAGGTGGTGCCCCAGTTCCTGGAGGAGTGCAAAATCGGCGCGCATTATTACGCCCTGCCCTACATGCGCTCCACCGAGGCGCTTTATATCAACAAGACCCTGGTGGAGGCCCTGGGCTATACTCTGCCCGATACCGTGACCTGGGATTTCGTGTGGGAGGTGTCCGACGCGGCCACCGCGAAGGACGAGCAGGGCAATTACCGGATCAACGGGCAGAAAACCATGATCCCCTTTATCTACAAATCCACCGACAATATGATGATCCAGATGCTCCGGCAGAAAAACGCGCCGTATTCCACAGCGGAGGGCGATATCCTGATTTTCGGCGATGAAACCAGGGAACTGCTCAAGACGGTGCGGGATCATGTGCTCAACGGGGCGTTTTCCACCTTCAAGATTTCCAGCTACCCCGGCAATTTCCTCAATGCCGGCCAGTGCATTTTCGCGGTGGATTCCACGGCGGGCGCCACATGGATGGGCGCCGAGGCCCCGCATCTGGATATCGCCGCCGATCAGGTGAAACCCTTTGAACTGGCGGTGCGGCCCGTGCCCCAGTTCGACCCGGAGCATCCTGCCATGATTTCCCAGGGGCCGTCGGTGTGCCTGTTCAATAAGGAGGATCCCCAGGAGGTGCTGGCCGCCTGGCTGTTCACCCAGTATCTCCTGTCCGACGATGTGCAGATCGGCTATTCCTGCACCGAGGGCTATGTGCCGGTGACGCTGAAAGCGCAGCAGTCCGCCGCGTATCAGGAGTATCTTTCCCGGAAAGGGGAGGACAATGACGAGCACTACCGCGTCAAAATCGAGGCGGCGGAGCTGCTGATGGCCCATACAGGGGATACCTTCGTGACGCCGGTATTCAATGGGTCCGCCTCCCTCCGGGATGCGGCGGGCCAATTGATCGAGGAAGTGGCCAAGTCCGTCCGCCGGAAAAAGACAGTGGATGACGCGTTCATTGATTCTTTATACAGCCAGATCAATTCTCTCTATCGATTGGATCAGATCGAGGGCCAGGCGGAAGATATCCGCGCGGTGAAGGCCGCTATGGGGCCCTTGCCCGATGCGGCGTCTGCCCTGTTCTGGGCCATCGGCGCCGCCTGGGTTTTGATGGGCGCCTATGTGCTGCGCGGCTTTCTCAAAGCGCGAAAAAAAGCCAAATAGCTGGGAAAACTATTGACGGAACCCCGGGATGACACTATAATAATTCTGTTGTGGGAACAACAGGATTTGATAAGGAGGAATCTTGAAATGAAGAAGTCCAGTATTCTGACTGTTGTGCTTGCCCTGATCACCATCGCCGCCATCGTTTTCGGCATTGTGACCAATGGCAATAAAGCCAATCTGCAGAAGACCGTAGACGAGTTGAACGCGAAAGTCAGCTCCCTGACCGCGGATGCCGGCGCTGCCGCCCAGTCTGCTGAAGAGGCTGTTGCCGCCGCCAAGGACGAGGCCGCCAAGGCTGCCGAAGAAGCCGTTGCCGCCGCCAAGGATGAGGCTGCCAAGGCCGCTGAGGAGCTGGCTTCCGTGAAGGCTGACGCCGAAGCCGCCGCCGCCAAGGCCGCGGAAGAACTGGCCGCTGTGAAGGCTGACGCCGAAGCCGCTGCCGCCAGCGCCGCCGAGGAGCTGGCCGCCGTGAAGGCCGATGCCGAAGCCGCTGCCGCCAAGGCTGCGGAAGAGCTGGCTGCCGCCAAGGATGCAGCGGCCGCCGAAC
>CAZQAM010000162.1:0-1322 GCA_964591355.1 uncultured Oscillospiraceae bacterium | reverse complement strand
GCCGCCAAGGCTGCGGAAGAGCTGGCTGCCGCCAAGGATGCAGCGGCCGCCGAACTGAGCAAGGCCAAGGAAGAAGCCGCCGCTGCCCTGAAAGCCGCGGAAGACAAGGCCGCGGAAGACCTGGCCGCTGTGAAGGCCGAGGCTGAAACTGCCGTTGCCGCCGCCAAGGAAGAGGCCGCCAAGCTGGTGGAAGAAGCCAAGGCTGCCGCGGAGAGCGCCAAGGACGCCGTGACCGACGCGGCGGAAGACGCGCAGGATGCCGTCACTGACGTGGTGGAAGAAGCGCAGGATGCCGCTGAAGCCGTGGCGGAAGACGCCACTGAGGCTGTGCAGGATGCCGCCGCGGCGGCGGCCGGCGCGATGAGCTATGCGGATTATGTGGCTGCCGATCTGGAAACCGAGGTGACAGTGGAAACCTACGTGCAGGATAAGCAGTCCTGGTGGGACAACAAAGGCACCATCTACACCCAGAATGAAGAAGGCGCGTATTTCCTCTACAATATGCCCATGAGCCAGGAAGAATACGATCAGCTGGTGCCGGGCACCAAGATCCGTGTGACGGGCTACAAGGCCGAATGGTCCGGTGAAGTGGAAATCACCGACGCCGCGTTTGAAATCCTGGAAGCCGATCCCTTCATCGCGGAAGCGCTGGATGTGACGGCGCTGCTGGGGACGGAAGAACTGATCGCGCATCAGAATGAGCTGATCACGGTGAAGGGCGCTGTGGTGGCGGCGAAGAAGGACGCCAACGGCAACGACGCCGCGTTCCTGTACAACTGGGACGGCTCCGGCGCCGCGGGCAACAACAACGACCTGTACTTTGACGTGACGGTGAATGACGCTACCTACACCTTCACCGTGGAATCCTATCTGCGGGGCGAAGGGACCGATGTGTATCAGGCTGTGACCGCGCTGAACATCGGCGACGTCATCGACATCGAAGGCTACCTCTACTGGTACAACGGCGCCAATCCCCATGTCATCGCCGTGAAGGCCGCGGAATAATCTGAAACTGAAATATGAAGCCCGCGCTTTGGCATCAAGGCGCGGGTTTTATTTGGGGCTTTGCCCCAAGCCCCACCGGGGTGCGGGCCGCACCCCGGACCCCGCCGCTTGCGGATGCAGCACGGTTTGGAAAACTGGCAGCTTTCCGCAGCCGCTGGTATGATGCGACTGCCGCTCCCGGGCAGGCCGGCTTTGCCGGCCGGGCTGCGCGCAAAGCGCAATTTGGGGCTTTGCCCCAAGCCCCACCGGGGTGCGGGCCGCAAGATCGGAAGAGCGTCGGGTAGGGACAGAGTGTAGGATAGGGGGGGGGGGGGGGG
>CAZQAM010000161.1:0-5173 GCA_964591355.1 uncultured Oscillospiraceae bacterium | reverse complement strand
ATCTTTTGAAGCCCATGCTGGCCCGGGGCGAATTGCACTGCATCGGCGCAACGACTTTGGATGAGTACCGCAAATACGTGGAAAAGGACGCGGCGCTGGAGCGCCGTTTCCAGCCCGTTATGGTAAACGAGCCCACGGTGGAGGACACCATTTCCATCCTCCGGGGCCTCAAGGAACGCTACGAAGTGTTCCACGGCGTCAAGATCCAGGACGGCGCGCTCATCGCTGCCGCCACGCTCTCCAGCCGGTATATTTCCGACCGGTTCCTGCCGGACAAGGCCATTGACCTGGTGGATGAGGCCTGCGCCATGATCCGCACGGAAATGGATTCCATGCCCACTGAGCTGGACGAGATCCGCCGCCGCATCATGCAGCACGAGATCGAGGAGGCGGCCCTGAAAAAAGAAACCGATCCTTTGAGCCAGGAGCGGCTTGCGGTGCTTCGCCGGGAGCTTTCCGATATGCGGGAGCAGTTCAATGAAATGCAGGCCCGCTGGGAAAACGAAAAGAACGATATCGGAAAAGTGCAGAAACTGCGGGAGGAGATCGAGCAGGTCAACGCCGATATCGAGCAGGCCAAGCGGCAGTATGATCTGAGCCGGGCTGCCGAGCTGCAGTACGGCAGGCTGCCTAAGCTGCAGGAGGAGCTGACCCAGGCAGAAAAAGCGTCCCCTGCCGGCAATACCCTGCTGCGCGACAAGGTGACGGAGGAAGAAATCGCCCGCATCGTGGCCCGTTGGACGGGAATCCCGGTGAGCAAATTGATGGAAGGCGAAAGGGAGAAGCTGCTGAGGCTCCCGGAGGTATTGCACCGGCGGGTCATCGGCCAGGATGAGGCCGTTCAGTCGGTGAGCGAAGCCATCCTGCGCTCCCGGGCAGGGGTGGCCGATGAAAACCGGCCCATCGGGTCCTTCCTGTTCCTGGGCCCCACGGGCGTGGGCAAGACGGAGCTTGCCAAAACGCTGGCAGAAGCGCTGTTTGACGACGAAAAGAATCTGGTGCGCATCGATATGACCGAATACATGGAGAAATTCTCCGTCTCCAGGCTGATTGGCGCACCTCCTGGATACGTGGGCTACGAGGAAGGCGGCCAACTGACAGAGGCGGTGCGCCGCCGGCCCTATTCCGTGGTGCTCTTCGATGAAATGGAAAAGGCGCACCCTGACGTATTCAATATCCTGCTGCAAATCCTGGACGACGGCCGGGTGACCGACAGCCAGGGCCGCACGGTGGATTTCCGCAACACCATCCTCATCATGACCAGCAATCTGGGTTCTTCCCAGATCCTGGAGGGCATCGACGGAAACGGCATCCTGTCCGAAAACGCGAAAATGCAGGTGCAGGCATTGCTGCGCAGCCAGTTCAGGCCGGAATTCCTCAACCGGATCGACGACACCGTGATCTTTACGCCCCTGTCCAGGGAGCAGGTGCGCTCCATCGTGGATCTGCTTTTGGAGCGGCTCCGCCTGCGGCTGAAGGAAAAACAGGTATCCCTCCGCCTCACGGACGCGGCGTTCCAGCGTTTGATGGATCTGGGTTACGACCCCGTTTACGGCGCGCGGCCCATGAAGCGGGTGCTGCAATCGAAAATCGAAACGCTGGTGGCCCGCCGCCTGATTGCGGGGGACATCCTGCCCGGGCAGACCATCGTGATCGACGCGCCAAACGGCGGGGAATTCACCGCCGCAGCGGAAGCATAACCCGGCATCCTATGCCCGGCCGGATCAGCCCGGCCGGGTTTTGCTTTACTTTCCGGTCGCCCTATGCTATCATGCAGGAGAATCATACACAGAGTACGGAGGCGCAGTATGGAAGGGATTGCCGTGACGCTGGACGCGGTGTGCCTGGCGGCCCGGATCATCTTGGAAAGCGGCGGGGAAACCTACCGCGCGGAAGAAACGGTGGAGCGCATGTGCCGGGGCCTTGGCATCCCGCAGGTGGATGTGCTGGCCCTGCCAACCGGCCTGATGCTGACGCTGGAGCCGGAAGCGGGCAATACCATTACCCGGATCGTCCGCGTCCGGGAGCGCAGCATCAATCTGGACAGGATCGAACGCTGCAACGCCGTTTCCAGGCAGGTGGCCCGGGGCGGCATGACGGGAGAGGAAGCGCTGCGGACCCTCAAAGAAATCCATGCGCGGAAGCCTTCCCGGCAGGGAATCCTGATCCTGGCCAGCGCCCTGTCCGCCGCCTTTTTTACGGTGATGCTGGGGGGTCTGTGGCAGGATTTTCTGATTTCCTTCTTCTGCGGCGCGGCGGTGCAGGCCGTGCTTCCGCCGCTGTACAGGCGCCGGGTCCCCGTGCTGATTTCCAGCATGCTGGCGGGCGCCCTGACCACGCTGCTGGCGCTGACAGGCACCCTGGCGATCCCGGACGCCCACGTAGAGCCCATCATCGCCGGGGCCATCATGCCCCTGCTCCCGGGCCTGGCCACCACCAATGCCATCCGGGATACCCTGCGGGGAGATCTGGTGTCCGGCGGGGCCAGGATCATTGAGGCCATGCTGTGCGCCGTGATGCTGGCGGCGGGCATCGGCCTCATGCTTTCCATGTGGGGAGGGATGCGCTTATGAGCTGGTGGATCCAATTGATCGCCTGCTATTTCGCGGCCCTGTTTTTTTCCGCTTTGATGAATCAGCCCAGGAGCACCATGCCCGTCAGCGCCCTGATCGCGGCGGCGGGCTATGCGGTGTATCTCCTTTTGGGCAGAAGCGTGCTGGCGTATTTCCTGGCCACGATCCTGATCGGGCTGTCCTGCGAGGTCTGCGCCCGGCTGATGAAACGCACTGCCACCTTGTTTTTCACCTCCGCCATCGTGCCGCTGGTGCCCGGCGTCGGGCTGTACAATACCATGCGCTACGTGGTGGAGGGCCAGTATTCCCAGGCGATGACGACGGGGCTGTTTACGCTCCTGGCCATCTGCGGCATTGCGCTGGCGGTCACCATCACCTCGGTGCTGTTTTCCTCTTTCAAGGAAAAAAAGCGGGGAAGCGCCTCATGACGCCCTGCCATCGCCTGTACATCGCATCCGTCGGCGCAGACCGGCTGGAAAAGATTTTCGCCTTTGATCCTCTCTTTTTTACCGTGGGCAGCGGAAGCGGCCCTCAGGTGACGGCGGAGATCATGGCGCTCTGCCCGGATGTGCTGGTGATGGACAGCGCGCTTTCGGGAGAGGACGGCCCGGCGGCGCTTCGCTTCCTGCAAAGGCGCATGCCCGCTCCGCCCCGGGTGGTGTACCTGCAAAGGACGGAGGCAGTGCATCCATTGGCGGACGCAGTCTGCCCGTATCCCTGCGGGGAGGAAACGCTGCTTTCCTTTGCCCGCCGGGCGGCGGAGCGCCCCCTGCCCCTGCTTTCTGCTTCCTGGGAAAAGGAACGTAAGGCCATTGCCGCCAATCTTTTGCGGCGTCTTGGAGTGCCGGAACCACTGAAAGGCCGGGATTATCTGATCACGGCGGCGGACTGGTGCGCCTGCGCGCCTGCGCTGCGTCATGGAAAGAAGCTGTACGCTCTGCTTGCGGAAGCGTACGCCACGACGCCCGGAGCGGTGGAAAAAGCCGTGCGCACCGCCATCGAATCCACCTGGCTTCACGGGGATTTGCAGGGAATCCAGGCACTGTTTGGCCTGTCCGTGGATGCGGATAAAGGAAAGCCCACCAACAATGAATGCGTCGCCATGCTGGCGGAGCATACCAGACGGGAGCTGACCCGCCGGATGCTGGCCGAGGCATCACAGGAAGGGGAAGAAACGCGATGAAATATGGGAAAAAAGAACTGATCCTGAAAAACGGACAGACGGCAGTGCTGCGCAGCCCCGAAAAAGAGGATGCTTCCGCCCTGCTGGATTATCTGCTCGCAGCGGCGGGGGAGACGGAATTCATCCTCCGCTATCCGGAGGAGTGCACCATGACGGCGGAGCAGGAGGCGGCCTGGATCGAAAACATGAACCGGCATCCCGGCACCCTGCTGATTGCTTGTTTTCTGGACGGCCTTTGCGTCGGAAACTGCCAGGTATCCCTGATCGGCGGTATCAAAACCAGGCACCGGGCCACGGTGGCCATCGGCATCCTGAAAAAGTACTGGGGCCTCGGCCTCGGCACGGCCATGATGCGGGAAATGATGGCCTGGGCAGAAAGCATGGGCGCCCGGCAGATCGAATTGGAATACATCGAAGGCAACGAACGGGGCAGGGCCCTCTACCAGAAGATGGGATTTATAGAATACGGGCGCCGGCCGGACGCCATCCGCCTGAAGAACGGAGAATTCCGGGAAGAGATCCTGATGATGAAAAAACTGTGAGCCGGATAAAACGCCGGCTTTTTTTTCGCACGTCCGCCTGCGTGCTTCATAGAATGAGGATGAAACCAGGAAAGGAGCGTGCCACACCATGAGCGAAACCAATCCCTCCTGCGCCTATCAATATACCGTGAAAAGGGGAGACAGCTTTTACCTCATCGCCCACCGCACCGGGGTGAGTTTGCGGGATCTGCTGGAGGCCAATCCCGGCATCCCTCCGGCCCGGCTGACGGTGGGGGATGTGCTGTGCATCCCCTATGGGGACGCGGTGCAGACCCCGGCCTGCGAGCAGCCCAATGATACATCGGGAAATACCCAAGATAACGGCGGTTCAAGCGATGCGCCTTCCGTGCCGGTGCCGTCCTGTCCGCCCAACCGCCGCACGGTGGTGCAGAACAATCAGACCGCGGCGGACCTGATGCTGCGCTATGGCCTGAGCTACCATACGCTGCAGCATGCCAATCCGGGTACGAACCTGGAAGAGATTCGCGGGGGCGATGTGCTGTGCATTCCGCAGGAGAATACGCCCTGCGAGCTTCCCACCACCGTCACCCTGACGGAAAACGATACGGTGGAATCGGTGGCGGCGGCATACAATGTGCCCGTTGCGGCGCTGCTGCGGGCGAATCCCTGCCTGGCCCCCGGAGATTTTGCTTCCGGCGTTACCATCCGGCTGCCGGAATAACAAAAAGAAAAAAAGAAGCGGATCACGCATCCGCTTCTCAAAATGTTGGAAAACCCCGGGATGCATCGAAGGGCCGAAGCCCTTCGATTTTATTCCGCAGGCGGCGACATGTGCGTCGCCGAGGAGCGGCTGAAAGCCGCTTCCGCTATCAATTTCTGCCCGCAAAATAAGCGTTTTCGCTTGCGAAAATGCC
>CAZQAM010000160.1:0-5210 GCA_964591355.1 uncultured Oscillospiraceae bacterium | reverse complement strand
CGATGGAATCTCGTGACTGGAGTTCAGACGTGTGCTCTTCCGATCTGGTGAGGATAGTGGCTTCTTCGCTCTCGGAGGAGAAAGACACCGTCCAGGAGGTCATATCAGCCAGGTAGGGCTTGGAAGCGATATAGGACTTGGCGAACATTTCCATGCCCACGGACCGCTTCTCGGGATCCAGCGCATTGTAATCCGGAACGGGATCCCACATGTTGACTTCCTTCACAGGCTCTGCCCAGCCTTCGGCAGGATTGTCCACACGGTTGACGGGCGTATAACCGGGGTTGCAGATGGGATAGTTCCAGCCGCCGCAAACTTTGGACTCAAAATCATCCCACAGGAAGCTGGTGTTGCCGGGATCGCCATACCAATACTTGTCACTCACCTTGATCAGGCCGTTTTCATCGATGACCCAGGCCAGATCTTCCCCTTCAGGCCCCATGCCGTTGAAAGCAACGGCCAGCGGGGTGGTCTGCCAGTCCAGGTACCGCATGACGGCGGCGGGATTCTTGCATTTGTCCGTGATGATGATGCGGTCGGTGCGGATATAGTTGTTGGAAATCAGGTTGGGATGGGCTTCCGTTTCTTCCCAGGTCAGGTTCTGCATCCGCTTTTCCGTGGTATAGTCGGGATCGGTGGTTTCCCAGATCTGATGGCCGCCCACGAAGTTGTGCCACCAGGTGCCGATATTGCCGGCCACACGCTCGTTGGACATGAACGCCTTGGAGGAATCATAATCCTTGGTCTGGAAGTCAGGATCGATCAGGCCTTCCTGCCAGAAGCGGTTGATGTAATGCGCCACCTGACGGCCTTCCGGCGTATCAACCCAGTAGGTCAGGCTGTTGTCGTCATTGACCTTGTAAATACCGGTAGAAGAATTGTACAGCCCCAGGAACAGCAGAGGCGTGGCAAAGAATTCTTCACCCTTCAGGGTGAAAGCGGTGAAGGCGTATACTTTTTCACCGTTTGCATTGGTGGGATGCTTTTCCAGAATGGCCTTGATGGCTTCATAGTAGCTTTCAAAGCTGTTTGGAATCGGCATGCCGGTCTCCTGCAGCCAATCCCAGCGGATGGAAAAATCGCGGCCCATCATATCGGTGGTATTGCCGATGCAGGAAGACAGCTTGTAGAGGGAGCCGTCGTCTTCCCGCAGCAGGTTGATGAAGCTGCCGTAGGTGTCCAGTACGCGCTGACCGTATTTCTCCAGGTAAGGCGTCAGTTCAATGGCGCGGCCCTGATCGATGAAAGTGTTGGCCATGGCGTCAGAGAGCCCCACGATCACATCGGGATAGTCGTTGGAGGCCAGCATCATGTTCAGGCGTTCATCGGGATCCTGGCTGTAAATCAGCTTATGGATCTCGATATTGAATTCATCCTTGAGCACCCGGTCCACTTCGGTCAGCCGCTCATCCTCTTCGGCCTGGCTGGTGGCGTCATCGCCGCAGGAATAGTAGGTGAATTTCAGCGTTTCTTCCGGCACTTCCCAGCCGTACTTGTTGACCGTACCCGTCAGTTTGATTTCCGGGACGTCTTCAGCCACCGCCCAGCTTACGCAGGACAGGAGCAGAGCCAGCGTCAGCAGCAGGCTCAGATACCGTTTTGTTTTCATGGTAATCTCCCCTTTATATTATTAGGGACCCCCCGGCCCCCTCGAATCGGGACGGACAGCTTACCCCTTCACAGCGCCGATGGAAATTCCCTTGATAAAGTATTTCTGGAAGAAGGGATAAACCATGATAATAGGCAGCGTAACGATCATCATGGTGGCGGCGCGCATGGAAACGGTGGATATGCGGGACGCGGCGCTCTTGACAGCGGCAGAGCCTACCGTGGCATCCGACATCAGCTTGGCCACCTTGTCTGATTGAATCAGGATATTGCGCAGCACGATCTGCAGGGTATCATACCGGCCGGAAGGATTGTATACCACCACGTCGAACCAGCTGTTCCAATGCCCCACAGCCACCATGACGCCCAACGCAGCAAACACCGGCACGCACAGCGGGATGCAGATGCGCAGGTAGGTGGTGATTTCCCGGGCGCCGTCGATGCGGGCAGATTCAAACATGGAATCCGGCAGGCTTTCAATATAGGAGGCAATGATCATCATTTCATACGCGCTGAGGATCGACGGCACCCAGTACACGTGGAAAGTTTCCAGCAGACCCAGCTTGATGAACCACAGATAGGTGGGAATCATGCCGCCGCCGATGTACATGGTAATCAGAAACATTTTTCGCAGGGTCAAATGGAAAGAAAAATGCTTGACCGTCGTCACGTATGCCAGCATGCCCGTGCACAGCAGTTTCGTTACTGTGCCAATCACCACGCGAAGCACCGACCAGCCCAGGGCATCCAGCATGCCGGCGGTCTGGAAAATATAAGCGTAATTGCCGAATGTGAATTGCCTGGGCCAGAAATACAGCCCGCCGCGGGTAGCGTCCACGCCGTCGTTCAGCGATACGATAAACTGATTCCAGAAAGGATAGACAAACAAGAACGACATAAGCAGCAGCAGGATCACGTTGCAGATGTCAAAGATTGTTCCGGAAGTGGTCCGTTTGATATAGCTTGCGGATTTCATGCGTTATCCTCCTCAGGCAGCGGCTTCACATGATCGAGTAGTCACTGTGCCGTTTGGCCAGCGCATTGGCTGAGAACACCAGGATCAGCCCGATCACGGATTTCATCAGGCTGATGGCGATGGAGAAGGAATAACGGCCTTTCTGGATGCCATATCGGTATACGTAGGTATCAATGATCTCCCAGTAATCCCGGGTGGTGGGCTGGCCCAGCAGGAGGTTTTGCTCGTAGCCCAGGTTCAGCAGATTGCCGATGCTGAGGATAAACAGCAGCACAATGGTGGGCATGATGCTGGGCAGGGTAATGTATTTCACACAGCCCCAGCGGGTGATGCCATCCACAGCCCCCGCTTCATACAGGCTTTGGTCAATGCCCGCAATGGCGGACATGTAAAGAATCGTATTCCATCCCAGGCCTTTCCAGATATCCAGGAATGTTCTCAGCCCCCAGAAATATTTGCCCTCCGTCAGGAACGGAATCGGCTTCTGAGCCATTCCCGTTTTGATGAGCACCTCATTGACGACGCCCTCGGAATTCAGCAGGGAAATCGCCAGCGAGGCAACCACGACCCACGAAATAAAATACGGCAGATAGGAAATGGTCTGCACCACTTTCTTGAAAATGCCCTGCCGCAGCTCATCCAGCAGCAGCGCCAGGATGATGGGCATAATGAAGCCGATGGTCATGTTCAGACCGCTGAGCACCAGGGTATTGCGGATGATTTTGATGGTGTCACGGGATTTGAAAAAAGCCTGAAAGTGCTTGAAGCCGACAAACCGGTCCCATGTCAGCCGCCGGCCGGGCGTATAATCAAAGAAAGCATAGGTGATGCCGTAAATCGGAATAATAAAGAACATAACCCAAAAAACGATGAACAGAGCCGTCCAGAACCACAGCTCCTTTTCTCCCTTCCATCGTTGCAGGAGGGATTTTTTCGGTCTTTGGGGAGAGGTCTGCACCTTCCAACATCCTTTCTTTATCTTCAGAAACGGTAAACCGCGAGGATATTCCACGCTGTTTGCCCGTAACATATGGGATTTGTTTCTTTGTATCGCTTTTATCATAATCTATTATTTTCTTCTTTTCAAGTGTATTTTTACGTTTTGAACAAAAAATACGATGATTAATTTGCTTAATTTCTAAAGTATGGAAATAAATTTCCCGGTTATTGCATTGGACGGAAGATGTGATATAATGAATTTGATTAACAAAAGCAGCGAGGTGCGTTCAGATGGTTACCATTGCAGACATCGCCTGTCAAACAGGCTATTCCACTGCCACCGTTTCCAACGCATTAACGGGTAAAGGGCGCGTCAGCGAGGACAGGCGAAAAGAAATCCGGGCCGCGGCGGAAGCTATGGGCTACGATTATTCCCGGATTCGCGCCGGGCAAAGCCGTAAAAGCATCGCTGTCGTGATTGAGCAGGTGGGCGTATGCTTTTGCGACCGCATCACCCAGGGCGTCTGCCAGGCCGCGGAAGAAAAGGGCTTTTCCACCACGCTGTATAACCTGAACCTGCTCATTCAGACTGATTGGAAGCAAAACCCACCGCAGGGCCTGGTAAAGGCCGAATTCAGGAAGGTGCTGAACCGGCTGGACGCGTCCTGCCTCGGGCTGATCTATGTATCCCAGTATACCCGGGATGTCAGCGGATTGTTTACTGCGTTATCCGTGCCTGTCGTGTGCACCTATGCTTACACCAGCGACGGCATTCCTTCCATCAATTATGATGATCAGCACGGGGCATATCTGGCCACTTCCCGGCTGGCCTCCATCGGACGCCGTCAGATCGCTATGATTTCCGGTTTTGTGGACTCAATTCCCGTGACCAAGCGCTTCGCCGGTTATCAGAGAGCATTGATCGATGCCGGATTGATCTTTTCCCCGGATTACATCAAAATCGGCGATTGGACACCGGAAAGCGGCGAAAGCGAAATGGAAAAACTGCTGGCCCAATCTCCGCGCCCGGACGCAGTTTTTTGTCAAAATGACTGGATGGCGGTCGGCGCCATGCGGGCCGTCAAAAAGGCCGGGCTGCGCATTCCGGAGGATATCGCCATTGCCGGGTTTGATAATACGGATGTTTCCGAAGCAACGGATCCGCCGCTGACCACCGTCGCTCCGCCTCATACGGAAATCGGAAGAGAAGCGGTTGCCATGCTGGCCCAAATCCTGAATAAAAGCATCGGGGGCAAAGAAAACACGCGGCTTCCCTGCGGTCTCATCCTTCGGGGCACTGCCTGAAAACAGTCCGAAACCCTGAATGCCCGATGCCGGATCGGCGTTCCGGAAGGATCAGAAGAAACCGGAATGGCAGGAATCCGGCGAACGGAGCGAAACAGAACAGAATTCCGGTGTGGGGAAACGCCGGTATATCTTGGATTGTATCGCCACAAAGCTGAAGGAAACAAGCGAAATAATGATCCCTGCCAACTTCCTGTATATGAACCTGCAGAAGAAGCTCAGGCTTCTTTTGCGGCTTTTTTCGGCTGGTTCCGGAATTCGATTCAGAAACGGCTGAAGGAACCGAATTTTGCACTTGCCTGAAAATGGCATTTGTGCAGGTAATACTATTATACTATTTCTCGTCTAAAAAATTGAAAGATTCGGGATGGATTTTTTGTCC
>CAZQAM010000159.1:0-5224 GCA_964591355.1 uncultured Oscillospiraceae bacterium | reverse complement strand
TGATATTCAGCTTATCCGGCGTGCCGGTCAGATGGAAATTCAAGGGAACGGGGTGGGAGAAAATCCCCTGCAGGCTGTGCTTTTCTTCGCCTGCCTGCAGGACAAAGGGCACATCCTCCAGGGCTTCCAGCACCCGCTGGGCCATTTTGGGCGGCAGCATCAGCACCCGGGCTTCCGCCCCGCTGAGACGGGCGGCGGAAGTGCTTTCGCAGAATTCTGCCAGGATGTCCAGCAGCCGGCTCTGCTTTTCATCAAAACGCATCCACTGGGGATTGTATTCAAAGCCCTTGCCGAAAAGCAGGGCTTTTCTTTTTTCCCGGCACTCCAGGAACTGGGGAATATGGCGCACCACGTACAGCCTGTCTTCCCCGATTTTCAGGCCGATCCGCAGCCCTTCCCCGGTCAGGAACAGCACGGGCTGCAATCGGATGCCGTCGGCCTCCGGCAGCATGGAGGACACCGCCTCAAACAGGGCGGGCACTGCCTGCTGGGCCCGGTATTTTTCCATTTCCTGCATCTGCCCGCTTTCCAGGGCGGCGATGGCTCCGGCCACGGCATGAGGGCACAGGCCCCTGGCTTCGCAGTCACAGCGGAGGAAAGATGGCGCAACGCGCACCTGGTGCTTTTCGCTGCCCAGCACCAGTATACGGCTTCTTCCCGGCTGTGGCGAATCTCCCGGACCAGCGCGCGGCGGAACAGGGCGCGCCCCTGGCGGTACATCTCCTCACCGGCTTTTTCCCGAAGCGCATCTTCCGTCAGCATGGCTTTCCCTCCCTTTCCGCGCAAAATGCACATCTTTCTGTAATACGCCGCAGGCGCCTGTTTTCCTGCAAGCTGTTTCAATAAAAAAACCGTTCATGCGGAAGAACGCGTGAACGGCGGAAACGTGTGGAATGCAGGAGCGGCCGGGCGGCCTTTACCCAGCGACGGAGTTCTGCTTCATCCCGGCGACCCGGAGCATTTCCTGCCGGAGGCAGGCGCACAGCCGTTCCTTTTCCTCGCTGGGATTGTTATCGGCGTCGTAGCGGGTGGGCGCGCCGAAGGTGATGGTGCGGGTGTGCTTATCGGCGTACAGGGGAATAAACAGCGGGCAGCGGCCGGTTTTCTTGTGATACAATTGGCCGATCATGGCAAAGCCGGTAAAAAACTCGGATACGCCTTCCCGAGCGTACTTGTGATCGGCGGTGGTATCGGCGTTTTCCGGGAAAAGCAGGATATTGTCTCCCGCTTCCATGGCGGCGATGGTCGCCCGGAAGGTGGACATCAGTTTCCGGGGATTGTCATGATATACGGGAATGGCGTCCACCGATTTCATGACCCATACCAGAAACGGCGCGCCGATCTTCTCCATCAGGAAATTCAGAAGCTTTCTTTTCCATCCCTTCGCCTGCCCGAAGGTGCCTGCCATGGTATGGTCGGATACCGCTTTCCGATCCATCATTTCATAGGTCACCCAGGGCCGGAAGGAATAGGGCACATACAGATTGGTCACTACGGGGCCGTAGATTTCCCCGTGGTTGCACACAAACACGCAGGGGATATCCTCATCCAGCTGCAGGTTTTCCTTTCCCCGGATGCGGTGGTAATACAAAGGGCGCAGGATCAGGAAAATCAGCTTGATGCCGTAATGCTTCAGGCTGCGCTGCACCACCACGGCTTCCAATTGGTCGTGGAGCGGCCCGTTGTCCCGGCCCTGGCTTTTGATTTCCGCGTACTTTTTCAGTTTATCCAGATGCTCACGGGTCAGGGGGAACAGCAGGGCGAACAGGCAGGCGGCGGCGGTCAGAAGCACGGCGGGCAGGGTCAAAAGCGGGCTGAAGGAGCGGAACGCCTCGTCCCAGCTGCCCGGCAGGTCATTGGTGGTGAACAGGTTGATCAGGGTCAGCCCCGCCAGGGCCACCATCTGCCCCACCAGAGCGGCAAATTCGATGCGCACCTGCTGGGCGATGTCCACCGCGCCGGAAGGCGCATGCCCAATGCCGAAGGCGGCCACACGGCGCATGTCCTCCTCCATCCGGGTCAGCACCCCGACGCAGACTGTGGCGCCCGCAGTGCACAGCGCCAGGGAAAGGCAGCCGTTGAGCAAAGAGGGCTGATCCACCGCGCGGATGAACAGGATCAGTCCGTACATCCATACGGCCAGGCCTGAGGCCATGAGGAAATTGGGGTCCGATTTGCTGGCGGGGCCCCGGGACAGAAGGGCGTGGGTCAATCCGCCGGCGGCGTATGTGCACAGCAGCGCGATAATCATGCACAGGATCAGGGCGTCCGCGGTGACGGCGATATAGGTGAAGGACATCACCTGGGTCACCTGCAGGGCAGCCACGATGAAAAGCATCACCGTCTGGAACATTTTCAAGGCGTGCACGCTGCGCAGGGCCTGGATCTCCTGCCGGTCTTCCTCGGTAAAGGAAGCGATATGCTGCCCCATCCTGTTCAATGGAAAGCATTCCAGGATGCCGCTGACGGCAAAGCCCCCCAGCAGCGCCCACACCGTGCCCCGGGACAGGGGAGAGAAAAGCAGGAGCAGAAGCAGCAGCGGCAGGAACAAAAGCTGGATGCCCAGAATACGCAGAAGGATGCCCATGGTTTTCCTGTTTTGGAGCAGGGCGCGTTCCAGGATGTAGCGGGTCAGCGCCGGGCGCAGCACCACGCACAGCACGATCCCGGCCAGACGCCAGAAATCGCCGCTTTCCAGACGGATGGGGAATACCGTGATCAGCGCCAGCAGGAGCAGGAAAAATACCGCCAGCAGCACGGGAAAAGCCCGCCGCGCCGCGGGGGAGAGGTAATCGAAGCGCCTGGTTTGCCGGAAATTGATGAACAGCATGGCGATATACCCCGCCAGATACATGGAGCCTCCCAGGATCGGCAGTGAAACGATCACGCTGGAGGCCAGCATGCAGTACAGGCAGGAATACAGCGTGCCGATGGCCGTCAGGCCCCAGGCGGCGCTGCCCGTTTTTTCCTTTTGCGGCGCTGCGTTTTCCAAGCGCATCCTCCTTCCGGGTTTTTATCATATTGTAGCAACTTTTGGTGAAAACCGCAAGGGGGAGACGCGTACGGAAGGGCCGTTTCCGGGCGGAGGAATTTACAGCCTGTTCATTGACGGGCCTGAAAATGGTATGTTACAATACAGGGGTGCATAAGGGAAACCAAGGAGGATCGCGCATGCGCAGGTTATTGTGGATGGCGCTGCTGCTGCTGACGGCGGTGGGCTGCGCCCGGGCCGAAGTGCAGATCAATGAAATCCTGGCCAATAACGGCCTGTATGAAAACGGCCACGCCTGGGAATGGATCGAACTGAAGAATACCGGCAGCCAGAAGGAATCCATGAAGGGCCTGACGGTAAGCTTTACCCGGGATGGGGAAACCCAGAGCTATACCCTCTCTTCCGGCACCCTGTCCGCCGGGGGGCACTGCCTGGTTTACTGCATTGAAAATGACGCGGCTCCCGCCAAGGGAAAGGATTATTACGCGCCTATGTCCCTGTCCCGCAAGGGCGGCACGCTGGCGCTGAGCCGGGAGGGCGTTCTCCTGGACAGTGTGGAAATCGGCAAACAGTACGGCAATATTTCCTTCGGCCGGGTGGGCGATGGCGGGGAATGGCATTTCCTGCCGGAGGCCACCCGGAAGGCGGCCAACAGCGCTGTGGGCTATGATCACCGCGCGGCGGCCCCTGTTTTTTCCCTGGTCGGCGGGATGTATGACAGCGCGGGATCGGTGGAAATCACGGCCCGGGCGGGGGCGGCCATCCGTTATACCCTGGACGGCTCCGAGCCCACCGAAAAATCTGCCCTGTATGCCGGGCCCATCAGCTTTTCAAAGGCGGTGACCTGCGTCCGGGCCAGGGCCTACCAGGAGAACGCGCTGCCCTCCGAAACCGTCACCCAGACGTACTTCGTGGGCCTGGAGAGGAGCACCCCTGTAGTCTCCCTGGTCACCGATGATAAATACCTGACCAACAGCAAAACGGGCCTGCTGGTGCCGGGAAACGGTTCGGTAAAAAACTACAACAGGAACTGGGAATACCCCGTCTCCGTGGAGTATTACGACGAGGAAGGGGAGCAATTGATCAATCAGATCGCCACCTTCCGCGTCACCGGCGCCACTTCCCGCAGCTACGGCCAGAAGAGCATTTCCCTCTTCGCCCGCTCCGCTTACGGCGATAAGTACTTTTCCTTCAATCCCTTTGATAACCGGGAGGGGTACGGCGGCTACCGGGCCCTGACGCTGCGGGCCGCCGGTACGGAAAGCTTCCTGACCCGCTTCCGGGACGCGCTTTTGACTTCCCGTGCCCAGGGCCTGGGCATTGCCTACCAGGAAAGCAAAACGGTGATCGCCTACATCAACGGGCAGTACTGGGGTCAGTATAACCTGCGGGAGAGGATCAACAAGCATTTCCTGGCCCAGTGGGAAGGCATTACTGACGAAGATACGGTCGATGCCGTCACCATCATCAAGGGCCGGGGCGAAGAGCAGCAGGGGGATATCGCGGAATGGAATGAGCTGATCCAGTTCGTGAAGAAAAAGGACCTGAAAAAAGATGAGAACCTGCAGTGGGTGCTGGACCGGCTGGACGTGGACAGCCTCTTTACCCATACCGCCATCCAGATGATCGTGGGCAACGCCGATATCGGCAACCAGCGGTACTACAAATTCCCCGGCGGGAAATGGAAATGCGTGATCTATGATCTGGACGCCGGGATGCAGAACCTGAATAAGGGCCCCATCAGCTATTACAATAAGGCTCCCAGCAAAAGCAGCAAGCTGTTTTATCACGAGCCCTTTGCCGCGCTGATCCGGGTGCCGGAAATGAAAGACCGGTTTTTTACCATTTTCGGGCAGGTGATCCTGAATTTCCTGCCGGACGACCTGACGAGGGAAGTGGACGCCTGGACGGAGAAGCTGACGCCCCTCATGGCGGCCCAGATCAAGCGCTGGCCCAAGTGCAGCCCCAAATCCATGGCCACCTGGCAGTACGAAGTGAAGGAATTCCGCAAGGTCTGCCAGAACCGCCCTTCCAAGGCGGTGGATCTGGCCTGCAGCACCTATAAGGTGAGCGGCGCGGACAAGAAAAGATATTTTGCCGATTTTTACGCGGCGATCGGGAAATAAGGAGGGATTATTGGGGCTTTGCCCCAAACCCCACCGGGGTGCGGGCCGCACCCCGGACCCCGCCGCCTGCGGATGCTGCATAACCAGGAAAACCGGCGGCTTCCCG
>CAZQAM010000158.1:0-5241 GCA_964591355.1 uncultured Oscillospiraceae bacterium | reverse complement strand
ACACCCTATCCTACACTCTTTCCCTACACGACGCTCTTCCGATCTGGCCGCCAGCGCCCTGTCCAGGGGGCCGGTCTGGCCTGCCAGGCGCGCTGAAAGCGCTTCCTCGGTCAGGGCCGCCGGATCCAATTTGTCCTGGGCGGGCGGCGGCACAAAGGGCAGCCCCGGCAGCGCCTGGCGTACCCGGCTCATATCCCCGGATACGTGGCGGATGGCGTCCACGATGCGGCCGTCTTTAGCAAGCGTCAGATTGCTGTGGCGGCCCATCAGTTCCAGATAGAGTTCCCTTTCCGCGCTGTACCCCAGTTCATCCTTGTTTTCCACCGTGATTTTCAGCACCCGGTCGCCCCCCAATTGCTCCATGGCTGCGATCCTGCCTCCCTGCAGGTGCTTGCGCATCAGCATGCAGAACATGGGCGCTTCCTCCGGGTTCTGATAGGGCACCTGGGTCAGATGCACCCGGGCGAAGGAAGGAGCGGCGGACAGGAGCAGCCGGTGGTTTTTCCCTTGGGCGCGGATCAGCAATACCAGCATATCCTTTTCCGGCTGGGACACCTTTTCAATGCGCCCGTCCCGCAGCGTTTCCTGCATCTCCCGGATCATGAAGCCCAGCGTCAGCCCGTCAAATGGCATATTGTAAAGATCCTTTCAAAAAACGTTACAGCCGCGTTTCGCTGACCGCCTTGCGCCAGTCATTCAGGAATTCCCGGACGGTGGCGTACCGGTCGGCGCGCCGGTCCCGGGTGGCGCGCTCCGCCACGGGATAAAGCCCCGCCGGCCCCGCCCAGCTGGCCTTGCTGCGGTGGGTATTGTCGCCGAAAAACTCAAAGGCCATGGCGCCCAATTTGTACACCGTGGTATCTTCCTTCAGTTCCTCACCCATGCCGTATTCCTCCGGCGCCAGAAACCGGGGGGAACCGGGCATGCGGCCCCGGGTGTTGAAGGCCGGAAGGCTGCGGTACTGATCGATATCGCAGACCAGCGCCCGGCCTTCCTCAAAATCAATGAACACGTGTTCGTCGGTGAAATCCACCGCCACCAGGCCGTCCAGAGAGAGCACGGCATGCAGGTCAAAGATCCCGTCCAGCATCCGCAGTTTATGCACCAGCGGCGCTTTCCTCAGCCGGGAAAGCACCCGGTCCGTGGGCGGCATGGACCGCAGGGGCAGCGTATCCTGCCAGGGGAAAACGGTGACGTAGCCCCCGGGCACCGGCCCGCAGGTCAGCATGGGGATCAAAGACGCATGGAAATGCCGCCTGTACAGGTCAGCTCCGTGCATCAGCCATTTCACCGCGTCCTCCGGCCTGCCGCCGTAATTCAGCGTCTGCGCACCGGCGTATTTGATAAACAGCCGGCCGTAAGGCCCCTCCACCCCGAAGCAGAGGTTGCCGGAGGGCAGCTGATCCAGGATCCGGAACACCGTGCCGTAGCCCTTGATCCAGTTCAGGTCGGTCAGGGCGCGCAGGGAAAACTGGATCCCGTCGATCTCGTAAACCGGGTACCCCGCTGCCGGATCCATGCCGCCGCCCTCCTTCCTGTCACTGGCTGTGAGTATTATACAACAAAACACGCTTCCCTGCAAAGGATACACATAACCTTTTGCATTTTGGGGAATAGTATGGTATAATTTCCCCGCAATTCCAGACGGAAGGAGAATGCCTCATGCCCTTCATCCAGACGAAAGTGAACCGGCCTATTTCCCAGGAGCAGGAAAAGCTGCTGGCCCGGGAGATGGGCAAGGCCATTGAGCTGCTGGGCAAAAGCGAAGAATGGCTGATGCTGCAGTTCGAGGATTGCTGCCGCCTGTATTTCAAGGGCGACAGCCAAAAGCCTTTGGCCTTTGTGAATGTGAAGCTTCTGGGGAGGGCGGGCGAAGAAAATTATCAGCGTCTGACCGGGAGAATCACGGAGGTTCTTTCCGATGTCCTTTCCATTCCCGCCGACGGCATCTACGTGGAATACGACGAAACCGGGCACTGGGGATGGAACGGCTCCAATTTCTGAAACATCAGCGGGCCCGCCGTCAGGGGGGCCCGTTTTTTGCGGGAGGAAGCTTATGCCCAATATCGTGATCACCGGGGGCTCCCGGGGCATCGGGGAGAGCATGGTGCGCCTGTTTGCCAGAGAAGGCTGGCGGGTGCTGTTTACCTATCTGAAAAGCGAGGAAGCCGCCCAGGCCCTTTCGGCGGAAACGGGCGCCCGCGCCCTGCGCTGCGACGCCCGGAGGGAAGAGGATCACCTGACGCTGCAAAAGGAAGCGGCCCGGCTGTTTCCCGGAGGCGCAGACGCCCTGATCTGCAACGCAGGCACCGCGTACGTTGGGCTCATCCAGGAAATGGCCGTATCCGCGTGGGACGATCTGTTTGCCGTTCACGTCCGGGGTGCGTTCCTGGCTACCCGCGCTTTTCTGCCCGGCATGATCAGCAAAAAAAGCGGCAGCATCGTCTATATCTCCTCCATGTGGGGGCAGGCAGGAGCCTCCTGCGAGGCGGCCTATTCCGCATGCAAGGCATCCCTCATCGGCCTGACGAAAGCTTTGGCCAAGGAGGCGGGGCCTTCCGGGGTGCGGGTCAACTGCCTGTGCCCCGGCGTGATTCAGACCGATATGCTGCAGGGCTATACGCCGGAAGATCTGCGCGCCCTGGAGGAGGAAACACCCCTGCAGAGGCTGGGCACGCCGGAGGATATCGCCCGGGCGGCGTATTTCCTCTGCGGCAGCGGCGCCTCCTTCATCACGGGGCAGGTCCTGGGCGTCAACGGTGGATTTGTGATTTGAATGGAAGCTCCGGTTTTTTCCCGCTTTTTCCGTCATTTTTAACAAAAATTCACTTTTTTTGCGTTTTCTCTTTTCAAAAATTGTAAAACAATGTATAATATGATTCCAAAGAGTACATCTCTCACGAAGGGGTGACAGGGCATGAATAATTTTCTCACCGAGTGGGACAAGGACCTGAAAAGTATCCCCGTAGGCCCTCTGGGCGTCATCGCGATGCCCGGCTGCGAAGAAATGGGCCGCAGCATCGACGGCTGGCTGCGGAAATGGAATTCCCTGCAGGAGAGCCAGGACCGCGAATACTACACCATCCCCGGCCTGAACCGCGAATCCTTTCTGGTCGAAACGGAATGTCCCCGCTTCGGCACCGGCGAAAGCAAGGGTGTCATCAAGGAAAGCGTGCGCGGGTACGATATTTACATCATCGTAGACGTATGCGCTTATAACAAAACCTTCAAAATGTACGACATGGAAGTGCACATGTCCCCGGATGACCATTTCCAGGATCTCAAGCGCATCATTGCCGCCATAGAAGGCAAGGCCAAGCGGGTCACCGTGATCATGCCCATGCTCTACGAAAGCCGCCAGCACCGGCGCACTGCCCGGGAAAGCCTGGACTGCGCCATGGCCCTGCAGGAACTGGAAAACTACGGCGTTTCCAATATCATCACCTTCGATGCCCATGATCCCCGGGTGGCCAACGCCGTGCCCATGCTGGGGTTTGAAAACGTGATGCCCACCTACCAGATGATCAAGGCCCTGTGCCGCAAGGAAAAAGATCTGGCCATCGACAAGGAAAACATGATGGTCATCTCCCCCGACGAAGGCGCCATGACCCGCAACATCCGCTTTTCCTCCGTGCTGGGGCTGGATCTGGGCATGTTCTACAAGCGCCGGGATTACACCAGCATCGTCAACGGCCGCAACCCCATCGTGGCCCATGAATACCTGGGCACCTCCGTGGAAGGAAAAGACGTGCTGATCATCGACGATATGATCGCCTCCGGCGAAAGCATCCTGGATCTGTGCAGGGAGCTCAAGGCCCGCAAGGCCAACCGCATTTTCGCCGTGGCCACCTTCGCTTTCTTTACCAACGGCATCGAGGCGTTCGACAAGGCGTACCGGGACGGCTATCTCTACCGCGTCATCGGCACCAACCTCACCTACCGCAGGCCGGAGCTCGAGCAGGCCGAATGGTTCATTGAGGCCGACCTGAGCAAATATATTTCCTACATCATCGCCACGCTGAATCACGACCGGTCCCTCAGCAATCTGCTCAATCCCTATGACCGCATTGAAAAACTGCTGACCCGCTATAAAGAGGAACAGGCGGCCCAGGGCCTCCGCCTGGTGTAAGCCATGAACGAAGAAAAAGCCGATCTCATCCCCGAAGAAGCGCAGCAAAAGACCCTGGTGCAGTCCGCCAGGGATTTCATGTCCGGCGTGCTCTCTCCCCTGAAGGGCAAGGACATGGGCCAGCTGGTGGAGGATTTCACCGCCGAAATGGCGCTGGTGGCCGAGGGCCTCAGCGAGGATCAGGAAAAGCTGCAGCGGGAAACAGAGAAAATCGCCGCCCAGCAGACGCTGCTGGAGCAGCATTTTTCGGATCAATTGCATGATCTTTCCGTTTCCGTGGAGGAACTGCAAAAGGAAAACGGCGAATTGAAGCGTCGGCTGGAAAGAGCCGAAAAAGCCGCTGCCGACAAACGGATCAAAAAAGCCGAAGGGCTCACCGGATTGCTCCGCCAGGCCACCTGGCTGGCCGGCGTGGTCATCGGCGGATGGATCATCGTCACCCTCATCAACTTCTTCAAATGATTGCAGCGCGGAGCAGCCGGAAAGGGCCTCTCCGCGTTTTTGATGATTCCTGCGCCGGCAAAGGAGGCGATGGCATGCCGCGTTACGAAGAGCTGGTGAAAAAGTATGCGAAGCGCCGCACGGAAAACCTGGTGGACACCGTAACGGCGGGGCTGGCCTGTGCCGATCATGTGGCGGTGGATCTGGGCCTGATGGAGGACAGCGCCGTGGCGGATGCTCTCACCGCCGCCGCGCCCTTTGCCGTGATCGCCGTCACGGAGCAATTGCGGGTCATCCTGGGCAAAAAAACCGGCAGGGCCGGGTTCAGCGACGCGGTGCAGCGTATGCTGAAAACCGGGGCCGCCATGGGCGTGGGCGCGCTGGCCGCCGCTGCCGCAGGCTCCGCCGCTGCCATTCCCGCCGCCATGGGCACCCGGCTGCTGCTGAATAAATACAAAAGCAAATCGCTCCTCGCGCTCAGGATCCAGGAGCGCACCGGCCGGATGAAGGCCCTCCGGGAGCGCCGGGAACGCCGCGGCAGCGCGCCCGCGGAAAACCGTCCCGCCCTGATGCCGGGCGTCCATTATCTGGAAAAGTAAGCTGTTGGCAGGGGTACGCCGAGGCCTCCGCAGCCTCGGGCTCCGCGGCAGGGGATAGAATCCCCTGCACCC
>CAZQAM010000157.1:0-5281 GCA_964591355.1 uncultured Oscillospiraceae bacterium | reverse complement strand
TTCCTAGAGAATGACCCTCTGGACGTCGTGATCAAAGTGGACAAGATGGAATACGAAATCTATGTTGAAGAGGGACCGGACAAAAACGGGGAGGACAGGAACTGATGCGGGTGGTATTTCTGGGCACGCCGGAGTTTTCGGTGCCCTCCCTGAAGGCGCTGGCGGAGGGGGGCTATAAGGTCGTTGGCGTTTTCACGCAGCCGGACAGGCCCAGGGGCCGGGGCAACAAAATGCTGCCAAGCCCGGTGAAGACCTGCGCCGTCGAAATGGGCATTCCCGTTTTTCAGCCGGTAAAGATCCGCGTCGATGGCGTGGAGGACCTGCGTGCGCTGAAGCCGGATCTGTGCGTGACGGCGGCCTTCGGCCAGATCCTTTCTCAGGAAATATTGGATATCCCCACGATTGGCACGGTGAATGTGCATTCCTCTTTGCTGCCAAAGTACCGGGGATCGGCGCCGGTGAACTGGGCTATCATCCAGGGGGAAACCGTTACCGGCGTCACCACCATGATGACAGACCGGGGGCTGGACACCGGCGATATCCTGCTGCAGAAAACCATCGAAATTCTGCCCGGCGAAACGGCGGAGGAATTGATCCGGCGCATGGCGCCCGTGGGCGCGGAGCTTTTGATGGAAACGATCCGCCGCCTTCAGGCGGGGAATTGCCCGAGGCGGCCTCAGGATGAAGGGGAAGCCAGCTATTTCCCGATGCTGAAAAAGGAAATGGGGGAGATCGACTGGCGCCTTTCCGCCCGGGAGATCGTCTGCCGCGTCCGGGGCCTGACGCCCTGGCCCGGGGCGTCCTTCGCCTGGGAAAACGGGGAAAGCTTCAAGGTATGGAAAGCATCAGCAGCGGAGAACCCCTCCGGCATGCGGCCCGGCGCCCTCCTGTGCGCCGACGGGAAGCAAGGCCTGGTCATTGCCGCGGGGGAAGGCGCGGTGCGCATCGAAGAAATGCAGTCTCAGGGCGGCAAGCGCATGAGCGCCCGGGATTATCTGCGGGGGCATCCCGTGAATCATACTGCCTGCCGCGTGACGGAGGATCATTGACATGGAAAAAAAGCCCCAGCGGAAAGGGCCGTATGGAAAACCCGCTTTCAGAAAGCCCGACGATGGATCCGGAGGAAAAGCATACGATAAGCCGGCAGGCCGCCGGGGAGACGGGAAACCGTTTGGGAAACCCGGGAATCAGCCGGCAAGGGGCGCGGGCAGGCCGCCTGCGCGCCGGGACGCCAGGCCGGAGAGGGATCCCAACGCGCCCAGCAGCCTGTCCAGGAAGGTGGCGCTGGATATTTTTGAGGATGTGATCCGCAATGACGCGTACGCTTCCCTGTCTCTGGATGAAAAGCTGCGGAATGTGAATCTGTCCCAAATCGATAAGCGTTTCTGCGCCAGCATCGTGTACCGCACCCTGGAAAACCTGATCCGCATCGACTACGTCCTGGGCTTTTTCCTGCAGGATGCGGATCACCTGGAAATCAAAGCGCGGAATATCCTGCGCATCAGCGTTTCCCAGCTGCTTTTTCATGACAGGATCCCCGAAAACGCCATTGTGGATGAAGCCGTCAGGCTGACGAGGAGCTGCGGCCTGGAGGGGCTCACCGGCCTCACCAACGGGGTGCTGCGCTCCCTGATCCGGGGAAAAGATGAGATCGTCTGGCCCGGAAAGGAAGAAGGAGCCCGGTATCTGTCAATCCTGTATTCTGTTCCCCTGTGGCTGGCGGAAAAGCTGATGGGCTCTTATGGGATGGAAGAAGCGGAAGCGATCTGCGCCTACCGCAATGAATCGCATTATACGGTGATACGGCCCAACATGCTGCGCTTTTCCGATGAGGAATTTTCTCAGCTCTTGAAAAACAAGGTTTGGGACGTGGAAAGAGGCGCCGTACCCCACGCTTTCCGGGTGCGCAGAGCGTCGGAGATCGGCAGGGACAGCGATTACCTGCGGGGCAATTTCTCCATTCAGGGAGAAAGCAGCATGCTGGCCGCTCAGGCGGTGGACGCGAAGCGGGGCATGCAGGTGATCGACTGCTGCGCCGCTCCCGGCGGAAAGACGGCCTATCTCGCGGAAACCATGCAGGGAACAGGCCGTGTATACGCTATGGATCTGCACGAGCACCGGGTGCAATTGATCCAGAGCCAGATGCGCCGGCTGAAATTGGATAACGTGCGCCCCATGGTGCGGGACGCCGCGCTGATCCGGGAAGAATGGGTCGGCACGGCGGACGCGGTGCTTTTGGATGCGCCTTGCTCCGGCCTGGGCGTTATGGACAATAAGCCGGATATCAAAATCCGGATGACCGAAGAAGCGGTGAAGGAGCTCACCGTCCTCCAGGAAAAGCTGCTGGATACCTGCTGCCGGTATGTGAAAAAAGGCGGCACGCTGGTCTACTCCACCTGCAGTCTGCTGCCGGAGGAAAATCAGGATCAGATCAGGCGCTTCCTGGAAAAGCATCCCGAGTTTTCCCTTGCCCAGCTGCCGGAAAGCTTTGAGGAGCGTTTCGGGGAGAGGCACCAAAAGTACGGGCTGCAGCTGCTTCCTCATCTGGACGGCCTGGAAGGATTCTTTATTGCGCGGATGCGCAGGGTGACCTGAAATGCTGGAATGGATGGGCATGTACCCTGAGGAACTCAAAGCGGCGTTGTCGGATATGGGAGAAAAGCCCTTCCGTGCGGGCCAATTATTTTCGTGGCTGCACAAGGGCGCGTATTTTTCCGAAATGACCAATCTGCCCGGGAGCCTCAGGGAGAAACTGAATAAGACCGGAATCGACCAGCCGGCGGAAATCCGGGAAAGCCGTGTATCGAAAAAAGACGGCACGCGGAAATTCCTCTTTGCGCTGCGGGACGGCAATTGCGTGGAAGGCGTACTGATGCGCTATCATTACGGCGTCACGCTGTGCATTTCCACCCAGGTGGGCTGCAGAATGGGCTGCAGATTCTGCGCCAGCACCCTGGAGGGCTGCGTGCGGAATCTGACGGCCGCGGAAATGCTGGGCCAGATCCAGTGCGCCAACAGGACAATGGATGGAGAAAAGGTCCACAACGTCGTTTTGATGGGCAGCGGCGAACCTATGGACAATTATGATCAGGTAGTCCGGTTCCTGAAGCTGGCAAGCCATCCGGAAGGGCTGAATATCGGGCTGCGCCATATTTCCGTCAGTACCTGCGGGCTGGTGCCGCAGATGCGGAAATTCGCGGAGGAAGGATTGCCTGTGACGCTGTCCCTGTCTCTTCACGCGCCCAACGATGTGATACGCCGCCAGATCATGCCCGTTGCCAGCCGGTATTCCATGGAGGATACCCTGGAAGCCTGCAGATACTATATTACAAAGACAGGCCGGCGGGTGGTGTTTGAGTACGCGCTGATCGACGGCGTCAATGCCAGCGCTGCCTGCGCGGAGGAGCTGGCGGACAGGCTGCGGGGCATGCAGTGCCACGTGAACCTGATTCCTTTGAACACGGTAAAGGAAAGAAACCTCTTCGGCGTCACGGAAAGCCAGGTGCGCGCTTTTCTGGATGTGCTCGAAAAGCGCCGCATCTCCGCGACCCGGCGCCGGGAAATGGGCGACGATATAGAGGGCGCCTGCGGTCAGCTGCGCAAAAGCGTATTGCGGGAGGAGCAAGCATGAATGTAGTATCCAGGACCCATATCGGCAACGTGCGCGCGTCCAACCAGGATGCACTGCTGATTCAAAAAGGGCTGCACGGCGTTTTCGGCGTCGCGGACGGTATGGGCGGCCATAAAGCGGGGGATGTGGCCAGCCGCATGGCGGTTACATTGCTTGCCCGGGTGCTGGACGGGGAGAAGCCGGATGAAGGGCTTCTGCGCAGCAGCATTGAAAAGGTGAATGCCGCGATTTATGAGGAGCAATTGAACAATGAGGATCTGAGCGGCATGGGCACCACCCTTACCGTGATCTGGGAGGATGATGACAGGGTATTGCTGGGCCATGTGGGGGACAGCCGGGCCTATCTTCTGCGGGACGGCTGCCTGGAGCAGATCAGCGAGGATCACAGTTTGGTTGGCGAATTGATGCGCAGCGGCATGATTACCCCGGAACAGGCCCAGCGGCATCCCTATCGGAACGTGATCACCCGGGCACTGGGCGCGTCTGCGGATGTGGAAGTGGATATCACCCTGCTGGATAAGCAGCCGGGAGATGTGTACCTGATCTGTTCAGACGGTCTGTCGGAATATGTGTCCCTGCAGCAGATGGAGGGGATCCTCAGCCGCAGGTCTTTGGAGGATGCGGCGGATACATTCCTGTCGCTGGCCCTGGAAGGCGGCGGGCGGGACAATATCTCTCTGGTCATTGCGGAGGTGTCGCTATGATCGGAAGGATACTGGACAACCGTTATGAACTGATGGAGTTCGTGGGCAAAGGCGGCATGGCGCTGGTATATCGGGCCATCGACCGGCGCACCGGGCATTCCGTGGCGGTGAAGATTCTGCGTCCGGAGTATAATCAGGATGCGGAGTTTACCGGCCGCTTTGAAAGAGAAGCCACAGCCGCCAGCCGGATGAGCCACCACAATATCGTTAATCTCCTGGATGTGGGCCAGGACGGCGATATCCGTTATCTGGTCATGGAATATGTCAACGGGCAAACCCTCAAGGATGTGATTCGTCAGAAGGGCGCACTGCAGCCCGATGTGGCGGCGCAGATCGGCATCCGCATCCTGTCGGCGCTGCAGCACGCTCACAACAACGGCATCATTCATCGGGATATCAAGCCCCAAAACATCCTGATGGACGCGGAAGGGCATATCAAGGTATCCGATTTCGGCATTGCAAGGGTCGCGGGGGCCAACACCATCAGCTCGGAAGACAGCGTGATGGGCTCCGTGCATTATTTTTCGCCGGAACAGGCAAAGAATGAAAATGTTACCTTTGCCAGCGATTTATACAGCGTGGGCGTTTGCCTCTACGAAATGATGACGGGGCTGCCGCCCTTTGACGGGGAAACGCCGGTATCTGTGGCGCTGCAGCACATCAATGCCGTGCCCCGGCCCATGCGGGAGATTCGGCCCGGCATCCCGCCGGCCATGGACCGCGTGGTGCACAAGGCCATGGAAAAGCGGCCGGAAAAGCGGTATCAGAGCGCTCTGGAAATGGCGCAGGATCTGCAGCGCGCCCTGCAGGAGCCGGATGGCGCCTGGATTGCCCGGGAGCAGGAAAAGCCGCAGCAGGCGCAGCAAGTCCCCAGCGTGACCGGCCGGCAGCGTCCTGTGAGATCGGAAGAGCACACGTCTGAACTCCAGTCACCGCTCATTATCTC
>CAZQAM010000156.1:0-5301 GCA_964591355.1 uncultured Oscillospiraceae bacterium | reverse complement strand
GGCGACGCGCCACTGCTGATACTCGCTCCCTGCAAAAACGCCGTGCGGGATGCCGTCTGCCAGGCCGGGCTCACTGCCGTGGGGAACAAATGGATCCCGGTCGGGTCCCTTCCCCGGGACGCGGATTTTTTCCGCTATCAGCGCAGGGTGCTGCCGCCAGATCCGCAGGTGCCCTCCCACGCCGTGATCCTTCGCCGCATTATGGCCACCGGCGCCGACTGCCGCTTTGAAATCGCCCCGCATCCCATCCCGGCGCTCCGAAACCGGCAGGAGGACGACACCCGGCTCGGCCGATAAAAAAGCCATTCTCCGTTTGAACGGAGAATGGCTTTTTTGTGGATGGATTATTTTTTACCAAAGAGGCTCTTGAGTTTGGCCAGAATGCCGCCGGCGTTCTTGGCCACGTCATCCAGATTCAGCTTGCCCTGAACCGCTTTGATGACGTTCTGCAGAAGATCGCCATCCAGCTTCACGCCCAGCAAATCGGTAACGACCTTAGCGGGATTCTTTTTAAAGCTTTCCAGCAGGCCGCTGTCGCCCGTCAGTTTGGCTACGATCTGCTGCACATATTCGGTAATATTCTTCTGGCTCATGCCTTTTCCTCCATCTCTTCCTTGGCGTCCACCGCGTTTTTCCGCACGGATTCAATGCCGTTCAGGCAGGACTTCACAGCCGAATATCCTTCGGAGGCCGCGATGATCTGGCCGTTCTTGGCCTTCAGGCGGAAGCGGAATTCGCCCGCGTTATCCACATACACTTCAAATTTGGGATGCTTCTGCGCGGCGAAGCCTTCCTTGGTCTGGTCTTCCACATTGGCCGCGGGCGCATTATTGCGCACGGACCTGATGCCGGCCTTGCAGGTCTGCAGGCTCTTGTACATCTGCGACGCAGCGATGATTTCGCCGTTGGTGGCCTTCAGGCGGAAAGAGTATTTGCCATTCTTTTCCCGGATAACAAATTTGCCCATATGATACGCTTCCTTTCCGGATTTTTTCTTATTTTAACAATTTTCGGGAAAAAAAACAATATCCTTATTGATATTTTCAGGAAAAAACATGACAAAATCTGCTTTCCTGCGCCCATTCCTGACAGGTGGCATCCCATTCAGGAGGCAGGAACGCCCTTTCATCCCTCCCTCCTGTCCCACGGACAGGTGGATATGATGTATCCTCCGCCCATGGACACACAGCATCCTGTATGTATTCCTTTGTAAAAACTCCCGGACCGGGAAAAAATGCGCATTGACAATGCCTGGTATTTGTTTTATCATGGAATATGGTTTTTTATGTGCACTTCCGCACGGAACCACACGATGATAACGGAGGCACTGATCCATGCGCATGCTGCAAAAGAAATGTTTTTTGATCCCGCTGCTGGCGTCTTTTCTGCTGATCCTTGGGATCTGCGCCGCTTCCGCGGAGGGAGGGCAGATCAGCGGCGTCGTTTATTTGGACCGGAACAACAACGGCGTGATGGATGAAAAAGAAGCAGCGCTGCCCAACGCGAAAGTATACCTCGAGCAGCGCAGGGAAGGCGGCGGCGTAAAAGAGCTCTCGGGAAAAACCATCGGCCGGGAAGGGACCTTTGCCTTCGCCGTCAATCAGGCCGGGGAATACCGCCTGCGGGTGGAATTGCCCAAGGAATACTATTTTACCCGGCACGGGAAAGGCAGCGCCGCGCTGCCCGCCCAGAATGGCAAAAGCGTCACCCCGTTTTTCTCCATTTCGGACGGCGGCGCTGAAAAAGCGAACATCGGCGCCACGAGGAATCCGGGGCATCTGTCTCTGGTGGCGTTCGTGGACAACAACCTGAACGGCGGCCGCGCCAGCAACGAGCCGCTGCTCCGGGGCGTCGTGGCGGAGCTGCTCTATGAATACGATGGAAAAACCCATACGGTCGCCAAGGTAACCTCCGATAAAAACGGCAGCATCCCGATCCGGGATCTTTCCCCCGCCAAGTATACTTTGAAGATCACCCTGCCGGATAATTACGTCATCGGCCCCAAGGGCGAAAAGCGAAACGTCTGGTACAACCGCATCAACGCCGGAGAAGAGGCAGGGACCGGCTTTTCCGATCTATTGGACCTGGAATCCGGCCACACCATCAGCATGGGCGTGGGCGCGGTGAAAACCGGCTCCCTGCAGGGCAGGCTGTGGTTCGACGAAAACTTCAACGGCCGGCGGGACGCCGCCGAAAAAGGCCTGACAGACGCCACAGTGGTCCTGATTTCCCCCTCTTTGAATCTGACCCGGGAAACCAGGCCGGACGAAAACGGCGAATACCGATTCCGCGGCCTGCAGCCCGGGGAATACAAGCTGGGCGTGCAGCTGGCGGACGGCCTGGTATTCACCTATCCGGAAGGCTCCCAGATCGGCGTCATCGGCTCCTATGGCGAGACGGCGGCGTATGTGAACGCGGAAAAGACCACCACGGTCAACGATATCGGCGCCATGCCCGCGGCAACGATCACCCTTTCTTTCCAGGTGGATGAAAACCTGGACGGCAGCCTTTCTGAGGCGGAGCAGCCGCTGCAGGGCGTCACTGTCACGGTAAAACAGATGGGCCAGACGGTGGAAACCAAGGTTTCAGGCAGCGACGGATCCGTCTCCATTTCTTCCCTGCGCAGCGGGGAAGCGGAAGTATCCTGCGCGCTGCCGGAAGGCTATATCTTTGAAATCACAGGGGAGGAAGCCGTTTTCCCTGTCCATTCCGCGGAGGACGCCTGCACATCCCGCGTCACGCTGGGTGAGGAGCCTTTTGAAGAGGCTGTGCCGGTGACGGTTCCCGCCTCCATCAGCGGTACGCTGTTTGAAGATCCTCAAAATACCGGATGGCTCACCGATGAATGCGATCTGCTGCCGGGCTTCACCGTGCAGGCCGTGGACGCGGACGGCGCCGTAGCCGCCCGGGCCCAGACCGGCACCATGGGCGAATACACGCTGTATCCCCTGCACGCCGGGGCATACACCGTGCAGTTCCTTTTGAACGACCCTTATGTAGCTTCTCCGCATACCGATGACAACAGCATCCTGCGCCAGTCCCCTGAGCTGGGAGAAACGGCGGCCATCGCCCTTGCGCCCGCCCAGGCCGTGGATCGGGTGAACGGCGCGGTTTTCCGGGCCGGCGTCGTGGAAGGCCGGGTGCTCAATTCCCTGGATCCTGCAAGGGGAGGCCTCAGGGGCATTACCGCCACGCTTTTGAATGATCAGGGCGAAGTGGTATCCGATTTCTCCTATGGCATTTCCGATGACAGCGGGTATTTCATGATCAAGGGCGTGCTGCCCGGCACCTATTCCGTGCGCTATTCCCTGCCTGAAAGCGCCGCCCTGACCGAGCCCTATACCGATGCAAGGGAAACCGACAGCGCTCCCTTCGCCATCGTCAGCGGCACGGAATACCGCCTGCAGGATATCAGCGGCGTCTATACCGCTTCCCTTTCCGGCTTTGTGGGCCAGGGAAAGGAGCATCCCGTCGCCGCCCGGATCACCCTGGCCGGACAGCGCACCAACAGCACCTTTGAAGCCTTCTCCGATGAAAGCACCGGGGAATATACCTTTGCAGGCCTGCGTCCCGACACATATTCGATGCGGGTGATCCTGCCCGAAGGCTACGTATTCGGGCAGCTGGACGGCTCCCTCTTTGGCCCACTGGCGGAGGAAACCGCGGACGCAGTGATCGAGCTGATGCCGGAAGACCGGCAGACCATGGATATCCGGGCGGCGCTGCCGGTGGATTTCTCCGGCGTTATGTTCTTCGACGCCAACCGCTCCGCTTCCCAGGACGGCCAGGAAGCCCCCGCTCCGGACCGCCAGGCTTCCCTGTGGATGAATGGCGTCAAGGCCGCTGATCTGACCACCGACGAAAACGGCGCCTTCTTTGCCGGGCATCTGGTGCCCGGGGATTACACCCTGCGCATCCCGCTGCAGGAGAATGAGATCATTGTGGAGTCCAACGCGGAAAAGCAGGAGGGCGGCTGGGCCATCCCCATTTCGCTGGAGGAAGATACCTCCCTGCCCGTCCCTGTGCTGCGATATGCCGTAGTGACCGGCTCGGTGTGGAATCTGGACGGCTCTGCCAATCATGTGGCCGGCATCAAGGTCACCCTGGCGGATGAAGACGGCAGGGTTTTGGGCAGCATCCTCAGCGGCGAAGACGGCGCTTTCGGCTTCAGCAAGCTGCTGCCCGGCCGCTACGCCCTGTCCGCGGAGCTTCCCGAAGGCTTCCTCTTTGCCAAGGTGCAGGATACGAAAAACCGCGCCAGCATGATCCAGAGCCAGGCGGACGGCGAAGCTTTCAGCATTCCCTTCACCGTGCCCATGGGCAAGCGGGTCACCGGGATGGATATTGGGGTGGGCTCCATCGGCAAAATCGGCGACAAGGCCTGGCTGGATGAAAACGGAAACGGCATGCAGGATATCGGCGAACCCGGTATGCCCGGCATCAAAATCGAACTCTATCGCAACGGAGAGATGGCCGCCTCCGCCACCACGGACCTGTACGGCCGCTACAGCATCAACAACCTCTACCCCGGGGAATATGAAATGCGCGTGACCATGCACGCGGAACTGAAGGCCACCAAACATCAAACCACCTTCCCCCTGGTGGCCAGCATCATGCCGGAAAGCAGTGATACCACCGTCACCTTCTCCGGCGTGGTAGCGCCCAGCGGCGGGGAAAACCTGCACTGCGATCTGGGGTTTGCGCTGCGCAAGAGCGGCGTCTATCCTGCCGTCATGCAGCAGATCCCCACCAAGGATTGGACGCCCTACTCCGAAAGGACCAATCCGTGAATCCGGGAAATACAGCAAAAGAAAGGCATCCGGCGCGCCGTATCCAAGCGGTGCGCCTTTTGATCCTGCTCTGCGCATCTCTGGCTGCCGGGTTTTTTGCTGCAAGCTGCGCGGAGTATTTTCTTTCCTCCTTTGCTCCCTCCCGCTCCCTGCAGCCTGCGGCCGCTCATCAGCCTTCCGAACCTGTCCCGGGCGCGGAGGACCAGGCTTCTGCCGGTCCTCTCCTGGATCTGAATACGGCTTCCTATGAAGAGCTCCTGACGCTGCCCGGCATCGGCCCAGCCCTTGCCCGGGAAATCCTGAATTTCCGGGAAAGGAGCGGGCCTTTTTATTTTCCGGAAGACCTGATGGATGTCCGGGGCATCGGACATAGAACTTTTCAGGCATTGAAGTATCAGATTACCTGCAATCCGGTGCCGTAACGGGTAGGAAACGTTCGAGGCCTCCCCCGCCCCCCACGCCCCCGCCCGGGCAATAATTACCCCCCCCCAAAAAAACAAAAAAAAAAAAA
>CAZQAM010000155.1:0-5319 GCA_964591355.1 uncultured Oscillospiraceae bacterium | reverse complement strand
GATAATGAGCGGTGACTGGAGTTCAGACGTGTGCTCTTCCGATCTTCTCCTTCCCCGGCGTAAACGTAGGTGGTGATCTGCATGGTGGTGGAGTATTCGTCGTTGGCCATCAGGGTGACGCTCTGCACTGTCTCCATTTCCGGCACCGTCGCTTCCCAGATGGGCTGGATGAACGCGTCGATCATTTCGCTGGTGGCGGTGGAGGACTGCACATACAGGTCGATGCGCTTGTCCTGGGGCGAACGGTAGGCTGTGGTGGTATAGATCAGGCTCCATCCAAAGATGGCGGCAACAGCCACCAAAGCATATTTCCACAGGCTGTAGGTGAAATGATTGCGGATGTTTTCGCGGGTCAGGGGCGTTTTGATGCGCATGATAACAAATCTCCTTAATTATGCGGAAATCGCTTTTTTCCTCTGCTGCAGGTTCTATCATATCACTTTTCCTCCCGAAACGTCAATCACTCCCCGTTTCATTGACACGGTTTTGACGCTTTATTTTCTTCCATTTCGGCCTTTGCTTGACTTTTTCCTCCAGATGAAGGATAATGACCGTGAAAGCCGCGGAAGGAGGGGCTGAGCATGGCCCATGTGATCGAATATGTGCAGCCCCATGGCGTGGCGTACCGCCGGGGGATCCGGGCGGGCGACGCGCTGATTGCCATCAACGGCGAAGAAATCATCGACGAAATCGATTATCAGGCGCTTTCCAGCAGGAGCCGGCTGAATTTGACCATCCTGAAAGCGGACGGGCAGGAAACCACGGTGCGCTTGATCAAGGCGAAGGAAGCGCCTCTGGGGCTGCGCCTGGCCGATACCCTGGCATGCAAACCCCGTTCCTGCCGGAACAAATGCGTCTTCTGCTTTATCGACCAGATGCCGCCGGGCATGCGGAAATCCCTGTATGTCAAGGATGACGACTGGCGGCTGTCCCTGATGATGGGCAATTACATCACCCTCACCAACGTGGACGATCGGGAGTTTGACCGCATCCTGCGCCGGAAGGCCTCTCCCCTCTATATTTCCGTCCACGCCACCGATCCCGATGTGCGGGTGAAAATGATGAACAACCCCAACGCCCGCCTGATCATGGAAAGGCTCCGCAGGCTTTCCGATGCCGGGCTGCGTTTCCACTGCCAGATCGTGCTCTGTCCCGGGTACAACGACGGGGATGTGCTGAAAAAAACGCTGGCAGATCTTTCCGCCCTGTATCCGGCCGCCCAATCCGCCGCCCTGGTGCCGGTGGGCCTGACCAGGTTCCGGGAGCATTTGGCGCCCCTTGTGCCCTATGACCGGGAAAAGGCGAAAAGCCTGCTGGACTACGCCCACGGGTTTCAGAAGCACATGCTGGAGCGCGCCGGCACCCGGTTCGTATTCCCGTCCGATGAAATGTATCTGATCGCCGGAGAGGAGCTGCCGCCGGAGGAAGCCTACGAGGGCTATCCCCAGCTGGAAAACGGCGTGGGGCTGCTGCGGCGGTTTGAAAATGAAATGCGGGAAGCGGCGGAAGCAGGCGGCGTCCCCGCCCTTCCCCGGCGGGTGCTGATCCCCTGCGGAAAATCCATCGCTCCCGTCATGCGCCGGTGGATAAAACAGTATGGCCCATCCTGCGTGCAGGCGGCAGTTCAGCCCATCCTGAATACCTTTTTCGGCGAAACGGTCACCGTCACCGGGCTCATTACCGGCGGCGACCTGAAAGAGCAATTGCGCGGCGCCGACGCCGAGGAAATCCTTTTGTGCGGCAACACCCTGCGGGCTGAGGGCGATCTTTTCCTGGATGATATGCCCCTGCAGGAATTGCGGGACGCGCTGAAGATCCCCATCACCGTGGTGCCCAATGACGGTTTTTCCCTGTACCGCGCGCTGTGCGGCAATGAACCCAGCCCATAAGGAGGACAAAATTACGATGCCTTCCGCCAAGCCCCTGGTGGCCATCGTTGGCCGCCCCAATGTGGGAAAATCCACTTTTTTCAATAAAATCTCCGGCCGCCGCATCGCCATTGTGGAGGACACCCCCGGCGTCACCCGGGACCGCATTTATGCCGATGTGGAGTGGACAGGCCGCCGCTTCACCCTCATCGACACCGGCGGCATCGACCCCCGCAGCGAGGATGTGCTGCTTTCCCAGATGCGCCGCCAGGCAGAGATCGCCATGGAGATGGCCGACGTGATCTGCTTTTTTACCGACGCCCGCACCGGCCTGACCCCGGACGATGAGGAAGTTGCCGCGCTGCTGCGCCGGACGAGAAAACCTGTGATCCTGGCGGTCAACAAGCTGGATCACAGCGGGCTCAATGACGCGCTCTATGAGTTTTACGCGCTGGGCCTGGGCGATCCTGTGGGCATTTCCTCCACCAATATGCTGGGGCTGGGGGATCTGTTGGATGAGATCGTCAAACTCCTGCCGCCCAAATCCGAGGCGGAGGAAGACCAGGAGACTCACGTGATCCAATTGGCAGTGGTGGGGCGGCCCAACGTGGGCAAATCCTCCCTCACCAACCGGCTCCTGGGCCAGGAGCGCACCATGGTCAGCGATATCCCCGGCACCACCCGGGACGCCATTGATACCCAGTTTGAAGGCCCTGACGGCACCCTCTACAACATCATTGACACCGCCGGCATCCGCCGCAAGCGGGCCATAGAAGATGAATCCCTGGAGCGCTACAGCGTGCTGCGCTCCATTGCCGCCATCCGCCGCTGCGACGTGGCGCTGCTGCTGCTGGATGCCCAGGAAGGCGTCACCGAGCAGGATGCCCGCATCGCCGGCATGATCCATGAGGAGGGCAAGGCCGCGGTGGTGGTGGTGAACAAATGGGACGCCCTGGAAAAGGAAACAGGCACCCTCGAGAAATTCAAAAAGCAGGTCATCGAAGATCTGAAATTCATGGACTACGCGCCTGTGCTCTTCATTTCCGCCCTGTCCGGCCAGCGGGTGCAAAGCGTGCTGCCCGAAGTCAATAAAGTCTGGGCGCAGGCCAGCCGGAGGGTGGGCACCGGCGCCCTCAACGACGTGCTGGGCGACGCGCAGATGGCGCTGCAGCCGCCCATGATGGGAGGCCGCAAGCTGAAAATTTATTACGGCACCCAATCCGGCATCTGCCCCCCCACCTTCGCCCTGTTCATCAACGGGGAAGAGCTGATGCACTTCTCCTATCAGCGCTATCTGGAAAACTGCATCCGCAAGGCCTTCGGCTTTGAAGGCACGCCCATCCGCTTTTCCCTGCGGGAGAAAAACAAGGAGGATATCCGCTGATGTTCTGGAAATATCTCCTCTGCGCCCTGATTGCCTATTTGCTGGGCAGCATCTCCACTGGCATCCTGCTTTCGCGGCCCACCGGCCATAACCTGCGCAAGGAAGGCAGCGGCAATACCGGCGCCAGCAACGCCCTGCGGGTACTGGGGCTCAAATACGGCACGCTGGTGTTCCTGGGCGACGCGTGCAAAGCAGCAGCAGCCGTGCTGATCGGCAGATGGATTTCCGGCCAGGAAGGCGCCATGGTCGCCGGCCTGTTTGTGGTGCTGGGGCACAACTGGCCGGTATTCTTCGGCTTTCAGGGAGGCAAGGGCATCGCCTGCTCCGTGGCCGTACTGCTGCTCACTTTCTTCTGGCAGGGCGCAGTGGCCGGGCTGATCTGCCTGGCGGTGATTTATTTCACCCGGTATATTTCCCTGGGCAGCATGACCATGCTGCTGGTCTTTTTCCTGCTCATGCTCCTGACGCAGCCCTTCTGGCCCGCTGCCGTATGGGCGTTTGCGCTGCTTATCCTGGGCGTATACCGCCACCGGAGCAATATCGAACGGCTCCGGAACGGAACGGAAAACAAGATCGGCCAGAAAACAAAATAAATACTTGCGTTCCTGCGCTGAATCATGTAAAATAAAAGTGCCGTGTATGGCTGGCGGGCCCCGTGCGATGTCGCGGTGTGAACCCTGTCAGGTCCGGAAGGAAGCAGCAGTAAGCATCAATGCGGCGTGTGCTGCGGCCAAGTCTGCCGGTCATATGCGGTATTTTATTATAATTCATCAAGCACCGCAGGAGGATACCGACATGTGGGAAATACCGAAGCCGCTGCAGGCTGATCCGGAAGTCGCCCGGGTTATCGCCGCCGAATGCGCGCGTCAGGAAGCGCACATTGAATTGATCGCATCAGAGAACTTCGTCAGCCCCGCCGTGCTGGCCGCGGTCGGCAGCCCTTTGACCAACAAATACGCCGAGGGCTATCCCGGCGCCCGGTATTACGGCGGCTGCGTGCATGTGGACGAGGTGGAGCGCATCGCTATTGAGCGGGCCAAGGAACTGTTTGGCGCCGAGCATGCCAATGTGCAGCCCCACAGCGGCAGCCAGGCCAACACAGCGGTGTATTTCGCCCTGCTGAATCCGGGCGATACCGTGCTGGGCATGAACCTCAACAACGGCGGACACATCACCCATGGCAGCGCCGTCAATCTCTCCGGCAAATACTTTCATTTTGAATCCTACGGCCTGGATGCCGAAACCGAGCAGATCAATTACGATCAGGTTCTTCAGATTGCCCGGGCCTGCCGCCCCAAACTCATCGTGGCCGGCGCGTCGGCTTACCCCCGCACGCTGGATTTCCCCGCCTTCCGCAGGATCGCCGACGACGTGGGCGCGCTGCTGATGGTGGATATTGCCCACATCGCCGGGCTGGTAGCCACAGGCTGCCATCCTTCCCCCATCCCCTACGCCGACGTGGTGACCACCACCACCCATAAAACGCTGCGGGGCCCCCGGGGCGGCATGATCCTTTGCAAGGCGCAGTATCAAAAAGCCATCGACAAGGCCATCTTCCCCGGCATCCAGGGCGGGCCTCTGGAGCATGTGATCGCCGGCAAGGCGGTATGTTTCGGCGAAGCGCTGAAGCCGGAGTTCAAAAAATACCAGCAGCAGATCGTGAAAAATGCGAAAGCGCTGGAAGAGGGCCTGCGCCGGGAGGGCCTGCGCATGGTGTCCGGCGGCACGGACAATCATCTGCTGCTGCTTGATCTGTGCGATACCGACCTGTCCGGAAAAGAGCTGGAAACGCTGCTGGGCCAGGCCAATATCACCGTCAACAAAAACATGGTGCCGAGGGATCAGCGCAAGCCCAAGGAAACCAGCGGCGTGCGCCTGGGCACCCCGGCCGTCACCACCCGGGGCTTCAAGGAGCCCGAAATGGCCCGGATCGCCGGCTGGATCGCCCGGATCCTGCGGGAAAAGGAAGCCGCCGTACCCGCCGTCAAGGCTGAGGTGGAAGCCCTGACCGCCCGCTACCCGCTGTATTGAGACGAGGAAGAACGAACCGGGGTACCAGGACGTTCT
>CAZQAM010000154.1:0-5343 GCA_964591355.1 uncultured Oscillospiraceae bacterium | reverse complement strand
AGATAATGAGCGGTGACTGGAGTTCAGACGTGTGCTCTTCCGATCTTCAAAGTGACGGCCACTGGTAATATCTTCGTTGGAGATGTCGTAATCGCAGACGATGCAGCGCCCCCTGCGGATGCAGGCGCCGGGGGTGGAGCGGGCAATGAAGGCGTTTTCGCAGCCGGGGATGAAGCGCCGGAGCAGCTCCACGGCTTTTTCCTGACGCCTGCGCAGCTCCAATTCCGCGGCGCTCATGGCGGCGGTATCCGTGGGGCTTACGTCCAGCTTGTATTCGATCTTCACGAACATGAAATAGCTTTTGTGGGTGGATGTGATGGTCAGCACCGCGCCGATGTCCCGGTTCAGGCGCTGGAATTCTTCAGGGAAGCGGGACATGGCCCCATCGACCCGGACAATGCCGTCCGGCTTGCCGTCCCGGATCCCGCGGCAGAAGTCCGTGCGGGCGCCCAGTTCACGGCAGTACTGCGCATACCGGTCCATATCCACGTTCGCCACCCCGATAGGCGCGGAAATGCGCTTGTCATTGGGCTCGGTGAATTCTGCGCCGGCCCAGGCCGACAGATCTCCGTAGCCGGTCGCGTCAATAAAGGTGTGCGCATGGACAGCCAGCAGCCCCTGATGGCTGGAGAGGATGGCGGCATGGATCGTGCCGCCGTCAGACAGCACGTCGGCAAGCCGCGTGTTCATCATGATGTCCGCGCCGGATTCCTTCACCATCTCGTGGACGACCGTTTTGTAGATTTCCACGTCCACTGCCGTGCATACCGAGTCGTATTCGTAGTTGGACTCCATCTCGGCGTGACCGGTGCATCCGCCCTGCTCGATGAGCCGGTCCACCAACTCTGACGGGATGCCCCGCACCAGCTGAATCTTTTCCCGGTCGAATGATTTCCAGTTGTTGAAGAACGAGTGCAGCGCGGTGCCGCCTTCCACAACGGTTCCGCCAAGATAACCCTTTGATTCCACCAGGAGCGTCCTCGCTCCCTGCCTCGCTGCGGCGATGGCTGCGATGGCGCCGGCGGTGCCGCCGCCGATGATGACCACATCGTAATCCTTTAAGGGGATATTCTTTGCCGGAAGACTGATCGTTTTTTGATCGCTCATGATTTCATCCTTTCTTAGCGATAAAGCTGTTGGATTGATGATTTGCCGTGCAGAGATTGGCTGCACTCTCGGGTGTTCGGATCAGCCCCGGCGCCTTGCCGTCAGGAGCAGGCAGCCAGGTCCCGCCGGGCTAGGGAGCATAAAGGTTCCCATGTTTATTCACACGCGTGCCGTTCGGTCTTCCTTTCCCATACGGCTAATCATTCATTTGCATGTTTAATGCAATTTTAGAAGACAATGCCAATCTTGTCAATGAGATTCTTTTGTTCATTCGGATATTTCCTGCTTTTCGCAATCTGATAAGCCCAGCGGACGCGGCATGACGGAAGCGGTGCTGTCAGAAGCTGCCGGGAAGGGGACGGCTGATTTGACGGGAAGCCTGCCGGCTGTTTTTTTGCTGTATCGCATCATATGATGGGACCGGGGCATTGAGAAATGGGATATGCCATGATATAATGGACAGGAATCATGAGACGAAGGGTCTGAAAAACAGGAAAATACCAGATGGCTGCCCGGTGCACCTGTGATGCCGGAAAAGGCCTTCAAATGACGTGGATGCTGCCCATCGGGGAACCGTCCGCCTGATGAGATTTCCCGAATGGGCACGAGGAAAGCATACATCATTTGAAACGCAGGTATGAACCCAAGCAGGCGCTGCGGGAAGGATTGTATAAACAGCCTTTCCCGGGTATCGGTTTTTTGAAGGACGCGCCAAATCCACTGGATTCCTGAAAAGGAAAAAGAAAGGATGATGGATGATGAAACTTGTTGAGGACACGCTCAGCCGTTTTGTTTCCTCTGGACAGATCGCTGGATGCGCCGCCAAAGTGATCCGGAACGGTGAAACCTGTTTCGAGGGCTGTTTCGGATACGCGGATATCGAAAAGAAAATCGAAATTACCGATCAGACGATCTTTCCCATTGCTTCCATGACCAAGGTGATCACCGTGGCCGGCATCATGCGGCTGTATGAGCAGGGGCTGTTCAAATTGTGGGATCCGGTCAGCGAATATCTGCCGGGATTCAAACATCCCACGGTCGCCCTGGAAAAGCCGGACGGCACCTATGAGATCATTCCGGCCCGGGGCGAAGTGACCATGCGGCAGCTCTTTACCATGACCAGCGGCGTCCCGTACCCGGGGAATGATACGGCGGCGGCCAGGATCCGCATGGAGAAGGAGCAGGAATACATCGCGCAGGGCAAACCCAGGCCGGAAACGCAGGCTTACTGCAACCTGGTGGGGACGCTGCCGCTGGCGTTTGAGCCGGGCGAAAAATGGATGTACGGCTTCTCCATTGATATCCTGGGGGCGGTCATCGAGGTGCTGAGCGGAAAAACCCTGGGCGCGTACCTGAAAGAAACGATTTTTGACCCATTGGGTATGAAAGACACGGGCTTCTTCGTGCCCCCGGAAAAGCAAAGCAGGATTGCCAGGCTGTATCACATCCGGGAGGGCATGAAGCCGGATGACCGGGTGTACCCGAAGGAAAAGCCGGCCTTTGAAAGCGGCGGCGGCGGGCTGTTTTCCACGGTGAAGGATTATTCCCGCTTCGCTCAGATGCTGCTGCGCGGAGGAACGCTGGAGGGAGAACGCATCCTGGGAAGGAAGACCATCGCTCTCATCGCCGCGGATCACTTAACGCCCCAGCAGCAGGCGACCCACACTTGGGACACGCAGCGCGGATATGGCTACGGCCTGGGGGTGCGGGTGATGAAGAATCCCGAAATTGCGGACATCAACGGTTCCGTGGGCGAATGGGGCTGGGATGGCGCCTTTGGCAACTGGTTCTGCGTGGATCCCGTGGAAAACCTGACCTGCGTCTACCTGACCACAAACCTGCCCGGAGACCACTATCGCTTTATTCCCAAACTGATGGCTTCCATGTATGCTTCGCTGGACTGAGACAAAGGAAGGACGCGCGGGGGGAATCCTGCGATCCCGGCACGCTTATTCAAGAAAGAACATCCGCTTGAGCTTTGGCTGAGCGCCGGTTTCCGGATCCATTTCCATATCCAGCACATCCTGCATATATGCGTTCCAGCGATCCACGACCGGGCTGAGCGCTTGCGTTTTCTCGGCAAATTCAATGCCCTTTTCGCACTCGTAGTAGCCAAAGACGTCCCGGCCGTCGCTCCAGATGGTATAGTTCCGGATACCGGCTTCCTTCAGCAGAGCGATCATTTCCGGCCAGATGGTATCGTGCCGGCGCTTGTATTCCTCCAGCATGCCGGCCTTGATCCGTCCCTTCCAGGCAAAACGTTCCATGTCTCTATTCTCCTTTTTACGCTGTATGGCGCCCGGCCCCGGAGATTTGCCTCCATGGGCGCAGGACTTTTCATGCTTTTTCAAATGCATTATAGGCGAAATGACGCTTTTTATCAATAGGATATCCCGGAAACCGAGCCGGATCATCGCGCAGAGCAGAAAAGCAAAGGGGATGCGATAAAACCTGCGCCTGTAACGAAGGGATTTGATTAAAAGACGGATAAGGAAAGGAACCGCCAGAAGACCGTTTTTGTTGTCGTGTTTTCTTTATTTGGTATGCTTGCTCAGGCTCGGCAAACCGATATGGATTGAGGCGAAAGATGAAGTACAGGATCAGAAAAGCCGTTCCCGCGGACGAAAAAAGGATACGGGAACTGTTCGCGGAAATGCTGCGGACGATATATCACACAGAAAATGTGAAAGGATACGAAGACGGGGATCTGGACAGGTTCTGGAGCGGGGGGAAAGACCGGAACTACGTTGCACAGGACAATGAGGTGGCAGGGTTTCTGTCTGTCGAGGTTCATCATGAACCGGAAGAATACATCTATCTTGATGATTTTTCGGTGGCAGAGGCTTACCGGAATCAAGGCATCGGGTCAGAACTGATCAGGACCGCAGAATCCTATGCGAAAGAGATCGGTATTTCCGTGGTATTATTGCATGTTGAGAAAACAAACCTTTCGGCAATGCGCCTGTATGAGCGATTGGGGTATGCGATATACAGAGACGATGGGGGCAGATATCTGCTGAATAAGCGCATTTTGATAGAGTGACCGGCAATTTCCCATTTGTGTGAAGAAGACTAAGGTGGAATTTTGCGCAGGAGGACATCAGAAAATGAAACTCGCCGTGACCGCATGTATCCTTATTTTATGCATGGCCGCTGCGGCTGTGCTTCCCGCGGCAGCTGAAGAAGCGCTTCAGGCTTCAGCCCAGTCTCAGATCGAGCGGGCTGTGGTATCCTATGCGGCCACAGGAGCGAGGGATGAGCAGGCGCTGTCAGGCCTGATTTCCGTCAATCCGACGCTTGGTGAAAAATGGACACGCATCATGGATCTATGGGAAGCGCCGGTTACCGTCCATGAAAAACTTCCGGACCAGTTGCCGGATGATGATTCGCTGTGCCTGGTGGCGCTTGGCTTTCAGCTGAATCCGGATGGCACGATGCGGGAAGAACTGATGGAACGGCTGAAAGTGCTGTTGGCGGCATCAGAAAAGTACCCGCATGCCATCGTCGTCTGCACCGGCGGCGGGACGGCCTCCGGCGATCCCACGGCAACAGAGGCGGGCCGAATGGCGGAATGGCTGGAATCGCAGGGCGTGGATTCCTCCCGTCTGATTGTGGAGGATCATTCCCTGACCACCGCTCAGAATGCCATCTATACCTTCGATATCCTGGAAGAAAAGTATCCGCGGGTAAAGCAGATAGCCATCGTCTCCAGCGATTATCATATCGCAACGGGAACCCTGCTGTTTGGAGCGGAAGCGATCCTGCGGGACAGCGATCTTGAAGTTGTCAGCAACGCTGCGTGGCACGCACCCAGCGGCACGCTGTCTGCCATGTTCCAGGCCGGAGCGCTGATTGAACTGTCAGGAGATACGGAAACGGCCTTTGAAATCTATTATGAAACCTATGATATACACGAGCTTCCGCCGCTGCATGAAGATCCCTGATGGCATAATGAAAAAGATAACCGAGGGATGATCGCACAGCTTCCGGCATGAGAAGATGAAGGGCGTACTTGTGCCTGACGGCAAAAGTGCGCCTGTTCCAATTCTTTCACATTTCTGTGATTGCCGCCTTGCCGCGCCATCCATCATAACATCGGGAATGGGCAGGCTATAGGAACGATGATGCGGCCCGGCGGAAGCTTTTATTTCCTGTTCTCTCCGCAGCAATTATCAGTGCATTGATACTATTTTTCTTCAAAATAATTGAATGTTGTTCACGGAGGAGATCCTTCGC
>CAZQAM010000153.1:0-5365 GCA_964591355.1 uncultured Oscillospiraceae bacterium | reverse complement strand
GGCCCGACGGCAAACTGGTGCTGGTTACGGCCATCACCCCCACGGCTGCCGGGGAAGGCAAAACCACCACCACCATCGGTCTGGCCGACGGCCTCAGGCGCATCGGCAAGGATGTGACGGTGGCGCTTCGCGAGCCCTCTCTGGGCCCGGTGTTCGGCGTCAAGGGCGGCGCGGCCGGCGGCGGCTATGCCCAGGTGGTGCCCATGGAGGATATCAACCTGCATTTTACCGGCGATTTCCATGCCATCGGCGCGGCAAACAACCTGCTGGCGGCTATGCTGGACAATCATATCCAGCAGGGGAACGCCCTGGGCATTGACGTCAAAAAGATCACCTGGAAGCGCTGCGTGGATATGAACGACCGGCAGCTTCGCTTCCTGGTGGACGGCCTGGGCGGGCGGGCCAACGGCACGCCCCGGGAGGACGGCTTTGATATCACGGTGGCCAGCGAAATCATGGCGGTATTCTGCCTGGCCAGCTCCATTCCCGACCTGAAGGAACGCCTCAGCCGCATTATTGTGGGCTATACCTATGATGATAAGCCCGTCACCGCGGGGGACCTGAAAGCAGTGGGCGCCATGACGGCCCTGCTCAAGGACGCTTTAAAGCCCAACCTGGTGCAGACCCTGGAAGGCACTCCCGCCTTTGTGCACGGCGGCCCCTTTGCCAATATCGCCCACGGCTGCAACAGCGTGATGGCCACCCGGCTGGCCCTGAAAATGGGGGATTACACCGTAACGGAAGCCGGCTTCGGCGCGGATCTGGGTGCGGAAAAATTCCTGGATATCAAGTGCCGCATGGCGGGCCTGACCCCGGACGCCGTGGTGATCGTGGCCACGGTCCGGGCGCTCAAAATGCACGGCGGGCTGGATAAGAAGCAGCTTGCGACCGAGGACCTTGCCGCGCTGGAGAAGGGCATTCCCAACCTCCTGCGCCACGTATCCAACATCAAAAATGTGTATAAGCTTCCTTGCGTGGTGGCGGTGAACCGGTTCCCCACCGATACAGACCGGGAAATCGAATTCATTATCGACAAGTGCCGGGCCCTGGGCGTGAATACCGTGCTGTCCACCGTATGGGCGGAAGGCGGGAAAGGCGGCGAAGCGCTGGCCCGGGAAGTGGTGCGCCTGTGCGAGGAAGAAAAGGGCGATTTCACCTTCAGCTACGATCTGGACGGTTCCATCGAGGACAAGATCAACGCCATTGTGAAGAAGATCTACGGCGGGGCGGGCATCAGCGTGCTGCCCCAGGCCAGAAAGCAGATTGAGCAGCTGACCGCCCTGGGCTTTGACAAAGTGCCTGTCTGCGTAGCCAAAACCCAGTACAGCTTTTCAGATGATCCTGCGCTGCTGGGCGCGCCGGAGGGCTTCACCGTGACAGTGAAAAATGTAAAAGTATCCGCGGGCGCGGGCTTCGTGGTGGTGCTCACCGGCGACATCATGACCATGCCCGGCCTGCCCCGGGTGCCTGCCGCGGAAAAGATCGACGTGGATGAAAACGGCAGGATCTCCGGGCTGTTCTGAGTTTTTGGAATGAACAAAAAACGGGCGTATGCCCGTTTTTTTTATGATCCGAAAAAGAATTGACAAATCATGGTATGATGCAATACAATGAATTCAATAATAATCAGAAATGAGGTGCGACCATGAAACGCTGGATCTCATTGTTTCTGGCCCTGCTGATGACAGCTTTGGCGGTGTTTCCGGCTGCCGCTGCCAGTGACAGCAGCGTGAAACTGACGGATTATGGCCCCTGCAATACTGTGGATGAAATCCTGGAAGCCGGTGAAGCTGCGCTGGAAGCGGGCGCGGCATCCAAATCTGTGCTTTCAGCCATGGTCGCCAGGGCCAACGCAAAGAACCTGCAGAATCAGTTTACCTATACCTGCGAGAATATCGCCGCCTATAACAGCGCCCAGTACAAAAAGCTGGATCCGCTGGTAGGCGAGGAGCAGGAAAGATGGCATCTTGACGTGGAAACAGCCCCCGCAGCGGAAGATGATGGCAAAGGCTGGGATGCCTATGCGGCCATCGACGTGACGGACGCGATGAGAGCCCTTCTCAAGGACAGCGGCGCCCAGTTCTGTTTCCCGCCTGCTTTCTGGCCGGAAGCGCAGTTCAAATCCAAGCTGGGTACGGAGTACAAAAAATTCAAGCCCTCCAGGGCCCGGCCGGGCTACGCCTGCGTGGTGATCAAAAACGGCGCTCAGGCCGCGCCCAGAACCGCATGGAATGATGACGACAACGATGAATTCATCGAAGCGCTGGAAGCATCCGTTGGCAATCTGATTATCCAATTGGGAAAGGACGCTCCGGTGCTTACCGGCAACCCCCATCTGGCTTCCACCTTCTGGGTGTTCAACCTGACGTATCCTTTTTATGCCAAATACGGCGACAGGAGTTCAAGACAGGTGGAGGGGTTTGACTGCAATATTTCCCTGACCGTGGTCAACGCTTCCACGAAAAAAACGATCGGGGAGGTAAAGACCAGCAAACGCCTGCCGAATACCATCTACGAATGGAGCAACTGGATCGCCAAGCCGGATACGCCGCTCCTTTCCTCTCTCAGCAGCTACAAATCCTTTGCCAACAAAGTGCGGGAAAGCCTGAAAAAGGACATCGCCACCGCCGCCGCCAGCCAGAAAATCACCGCGCTGAACGCTGAGACGACGCTGAACGGCATTCTCCTGCAGCAGGCGAAAAAGGCGTCGAACGGCTGGCAGAAAGCCATTTATGAGAGCGGCGTGCAGAATGTGACGCTGGAAAACAATACCCTGACCTTCTATCTCCGGGGCTATGATCCGAAACTGGGGGATCTGGGCGAATACAGCAAAGCGCAGGATAAGAACGACTGGCTGTGGAGCGCGCTGAAGAACGCCTCAGGCTACCGGGTGAAAGTGTCCCTGAGTGTAGCAAATGGGAAGCTGCCCGAAAAGAGCCTGACGAAGCTGAAGAGCGCGGTGAAGAATGCGGCCGATTCGGCGCAGAAAGCCTTTGCGGGCAAGGATATGACTGCGGCGCTGAAAAAAGCGCTGTTCCCCGTGCCAATGTCAAAAACCGCCGAGAATACCAGCCAGGTGCTGGAGCCCGCCGCTTCTTTCGTCAATCAGATCCATTTTCGGGAGGAATCTCCCTATGGCAGCGCCCCGGATGCCGCGCTTTCCGCCCTGTTCTATGCCCAGAAGAGCCAGACGGTCAATGTGAAGGCGGGCCCCCACGCTATCAAGATCAGCTGTGTGGGCGCCAGTGCCGGCACGCTGCTGTCCGCCGCGGCCAAGACGGTGAAGGATAAGATGGCGTATGCGGCCCAGGCCAAGCGGACCCCGGATCAGCTGGAAAAGATGCTCTTGGAAGCGCTGGCGGATGGCGCAATGAAAGAAAAATCCAAGGGCACCGGCAAATACTCCCTGACGCTGGATATCGACCAGCTGCTCCAGTATACCTTCCCGGCGGACTATACGAAAAATATTTCTTCTTTCAGTTACCAGAAAACGCTGGATACCCTGCAGGAGGAAGTGGACAATCTGCCTGCGGAAGCGGCCCAATCCCTGCCCAAGAACGGCATTATGAGCGGCGGGAAGAGCGGGCAGCCGGTGACGGTGAAGGTGGAAGACGCATCGAATTACACCTATGTGCAGTTCAGGAACGAAAAGACCAACAAACTGGTGGCGACAGCCTTTATCCATCCGAACAAGCAGGTGTCCATGAAAATCCCCGCCGGAAATTACATCATTCTTTACTGCTCCGGGCCTTACTGGTACGGAGAAAAACTTATGTTCAATGTGGCTCCCCATGGTTCCTACAGCAAAACCGGGACGGAGACCGTCAAGAAGAATTATAAACATACCTATACGATCTATACGAAAAATGAAGGGAATACGGATACCTATCCAGCCAATCCATCGGAATTTGCCCAGGATGAATAAGGCTGCGCATCTTGAATCACACTCGGCCTCCGCGCTGCTGCCGCGGAGGCCTTTTTGGAAAGGCTGTTCTTTGCGAAGAATGCTTGCGTTCCGCCCTGAGATCTTCTATAATGAAAACAGAGGCCGCACCCGGCCTGCTCCGTTATTCGCTGATTCTGGAGAGAACGATGACCGTATGGAGGAAGTGATCAAATGCCCCACCGCAAAGATCCCGCGCGCCGGGATGCTCACGATCTGATCAATGAAACGCCCTGGGAACTTCGCCTGCCGGCTTTCAGGGTATTCGGCAATCTCTACTTTGTCGGAAATAAAGACGGCGCCAGCTGGATCCTGGATACCCCGGACGGCCCTATCCTGTTCGATTCCAATTATCCGACCATGGACGCGCTTCTGATTCATTCCATATGGTCGCTGGGCTTCGATCCGGAGAAACTGATCGCGATTATCCATACGCACGGCCATTATGATCATATCGGCGCGACGGATCTGCTGAAGGCCCTCAGCGGGGCGCCGACCTATCTGGGCGCAGCGGACGTCAAAATGTTTTCAGAGCGTCCTGAACTGAGCTATCTGGACCATGTGAAGAATGCTTATACCGAACTGTTCGACGCGGATGTCGCGGTTCAGGATGGGGATGTCTTTACTATTGGCGGAGTTCCAATCCGGGCTGTTTCGACTCCGGGCCATTGCCCGGGTGCGACGAGCTGGTTTTTCCCCGTAACGGACGGGGAACGCACGCTCGTGGCGGGGCTTCACGGCGGAGCGGGCTTCAACACGGTGGTGAAGGAATACCGCGAACGGTATAACGTCGACTGGCGGGCGGATTTCTTCCGCTCCATCGATAAATTGATGGATGAGAAGGTCGATATTTTCCTGGGCAACCATACCGCGCAGAACCATACGGAAGAAAAGCTTGCGCTGCTCCGGGCCGGTCAGACCGACGCCTTTGTGGATCCCTCCGAATGGCAGCGCTTCCTGAAGGGGCTGAAAACAGGTCTGGAGAAGCTGCTTGCTTCAGAGGAATAAGGGAAATGCATTCAAAGAACGGTTCTCTGCTTCAGAATTTCTCCTTCCCAGCTTGACCTGGCAGAAAGTGTCATTCGCTCTGGATGTTCAGCAGGTGTAAGGGACAAAGGGCTCTTGATTTGCAAGCGCCCTTTTTTGTTTGAATGAAAACAACGATAAAGCCAAGACGGCGTTTGCTTTGCAAAAGAAAACGCCGCCGCGAACGATACGAAGCCCGCGACGACGCTGTGGTACGAATCATGACAACGACAAACTTTGAAACCCGCAAAAGGTTGGTAGTGACAGCGAGCCGTGGCGAGGGCGCTTGCAACCGAGCAGGCGAGCCGAGCGTGACCTTTTGCGGAAAGGAGGAGCGACGGAGTGAATGAGAGATGGCGTTTGCTTTGAAAAAGAAAACGCCGTCGCGAACGATAC
>CAZQAM010000152.1:0-5389 GCA_964591355.1 uncultured Oscillospiraceae bacterium | reverse complement strand
ATCGACGAAGCCTGCGCCCGTTTTCTTTCCGGGGACGGCGCCAAAGACTGGGATATCGGCGGCCTCAAAGAATACCTGGAGCGCCTGTGCATCCCCGCGGGCACCATCGACGCCAACCAGTCCTCCTTCGCTTCCTTCTCCAAACAGGACGCTTCGGAATTCCTCAAAAAGGCCGCCGCACGCTTCTATGAGGAGCGGGAGAGCCGCTTTGCCGAAATGGGCATCGACATGCGGGAACTGGAGCGCGCGATCCTCCTCCGGGCCGTGGATCTGCGCTGGATGGACCATATCGACGCCATGGACCAGCTGCGGGACGGCATCGGCCTGAGGGCTTACGCTCAGCGGGATCCCGTCAACGAATACAAGCTGGAAAGCTACGATATGTTTGAGGAAATGGTGCACCTGATCCGGGAGGACACCGTGCGCCGCCTTTATCAGGTAAAAATCGAGCGAACGCCCCAGCGCCAGGCCGCGGCCCGGGCCACCGCCACCAATCTGCAGGAGGGCGGCGCCCCTCAGGAAGCGCCCCGCTCCCCCGTAAAGGTGGGCAAAAAGATCGGCCGCAACGACCCCTGCCCCTGCGGCAGCGGCAAGAAATATAAAAACTGCCATGGACGCAGCGCCGCCAGCTGAGGATAGAATCCGGCGGCAGCCTTTCATCCCATGTACTGCAATTTCCCAAGGGAGTGATTCCGAATGATTCTTGAACTGGAACAGTTTTCCCAGCAGGTGGACGCCCTGAGGAAACAATTGTCCGAAATTTCCGGCGGCCTGCACATCGAGGATATGGAGCGGGAGCTTGTGGAGCTGCATGAAGAAATGAACGCCGAGGGCTTCTGGGACAACCTGGAGCGCTCCACCCACGTGAACCGCCGCATCGCCAACCTGGAGGGCAAAATCAAGCATTACAACGCCCTGCTTTCCTCCTGCGACGACATCGACACCATGATCGAGCTGGCCCAGGAAGAGGACGACCAGAGCATGGTGGAAGAAACCCGGGGGGAAATCACCCGCCTGCAGGAGGCCACCGAAGCCCTGGCCCTGGAAACCCTGATGCGGGGCAAGTATGACGATCACGAGGCCGTGCTCTCCCTCCACGCCGGGGCCGGCGGCACCGAAGCCCAGGACTGGACCCAGATGCTCTACCGCATGTATACCCGCTACTGCGAAAGGATGGGCTTCACCGTGAAGCTCCTGGATCTGCTGGACGGGGACGAAGCAGGCATCAAATCGGTGACCTTTGAGGTCAGCGGCGATCACGCCTACGGCTATCTCCGGGGCGAAAAGGGGGTGCACCGGCTGGTGCGCATCTCCCCCTTTGACGCCAACGCCCGGCGGCACACCTCCTTCGCCTCCCTGGACGTGGCCCCCATTCTGGAGGACGACGAGGGCGAAATCGAAATCGACATGAAATACGTGCGGGTGGATACCTACCATTCCTCCGGCGCCGGCGGCCAGAACGTGAACAAGACCTCCTCCGCCGTCCGCATGACCTACATCAAGGACGATGTGACCATCGTCGTTTCCTGCCAGACCGAGCGGGACCAGGTTCAAAATCGCGCCACCTGTATGAAAATGCTCAAGGCCAAGCTGCTGGAGCTCAGAGAGCGGGAAAAAGAGCAGGAAATGGCCGATATCAAGGGCGAAATGAAGAAGATCGAATGGGGCAGCCAGATCCGCTCCTACGTCTTCCAGCCCTACACCATGGTGAAGGACCACCGCACCGGCTTTGAATCCGGCAACATCGACGACGTGATGGACGGCAACCTGGAAGGGTTCACCACGGCGTACCTGAAGATGCAGTAAACAACGGGTGTTTTTGCGGGGGAAGCGCTTTTGTATCAAAAGCGGTTCCCCCGCGCCCCTTCCGAAAACCGACCCGGACGCGGTTTTTCTGTTGTTTCCTTTTATTCGCACAACGCTTCAAGCTGACAAAACAATGAAACGCGTATTGTATTTCTGTTTGGGCCTGGCGGGCCTTCTGTCCCTGCTCTGCTCCGTGGCTGCCGCCTCGGTAACCAACGAGAACCTGATGCTGCAGGGGTTTTCCCAATACAGCCAGACGGCCCATCTGGACGTATCCCCCGCCCGGTATGGGGATTATGCCCGCGCCATTGCCGCTTACCTGGACGGCAAAGCGACATCGGTTCAGGTGCCCGATCCTGAAAACAGCCTACAGCCCGCGGACGCCTTTTCCGAAAAGGAAAACCGCCATCTGCAGGATGTGCGGTCCATCGTTTCCTTTCTCAAAGGAGCCCGGTGGATCGGGGGCGGCGGGGTGATCCTGGCCCTGGCGGCGCTGTATTTACGGAACCGGCAGCAGCGGGAGCTTTTTTTGCGGGACGCGCTGCGGGGCTTTGCCGGGGCGGCCATCGCCATCCTGAGCACCGCGGTGATCCTGCTCATCTGGGGGCTCGTCAATTTTGACGGCCTGTTCGTCACCTTTCACAAAGCCGTATTCCGGAACGATCTGTGGCTGCTCAACCCCCGGACCGACCTGCTGGTGGCCCTGATGCCCCTGCCCTTCTTTACCTGGTACGCGTCAGAGCTTCTCAAAAGCCTGCTGCCGCTGCTGGGCGTCATGCTGCTGATGCTCATCGCTTATTTCAAAACAAAGGAACACGCAAAATGAATTACCAGGAAGAAAGCCAAAGCCGACTTGCTGCGCTGAAGGGACAAAAGCACATCCGCATCCTGGCGGTGGAATCCAGCTGCGATGAGACCGCCGCTGCCGTGGTGGAAGACGGGCGGAAGATCCTCTCCAGCGCGGTTTATTCGCAGATCGACCTCCACGCTCTTTACGGCGGCGTGGTGCCGGAAATCGCCAGCCGGGCGCATGTGGAAAAGGTGGATCTGATGATCGATCAGGCCCTGGCGGAGGCGCGCCTCACCCTCCAGGATATCGACGCCGTGGCCGTCACCTGCGGCCCCGGGCTGGTGGGGGCGCTGCTCATCGGCGTCAGCTGCGCCAAGGCGCTGGCCTATGCCGCCCATAAGCCTCTCGTCGGCGTCAATCACATCGAAGGGCATATCTGCGCCAATTTCCTCACCGATGAAACTTTGACGCCGCCCTTTGCCTGCCTGGTGGTGTCCGGCGGCCACAGCCACTTGTTTTTCGTGGAGGATTACGGCGTGTACCGCATCATTGGCCAGACCCAGGACGACGCCGCCGGCGAGGCCTTTGACAAGGCGGCCCGGGTGCTGGATATTCCCTACCCCGGCGGGCCGCTGCTGGACCGCCTGGCGGAAAGCGGCGATCCCCATGCCCTGAAATTGCCCCGGCCCAAAACGGAAGGCCGGTACGATTATTCCTTTTCCGGCCTGAAAACCGCCTTTATCAACGCCGTGCACAACGCCAGGCAAAAAGGCGAAAGCCTGAAAGACGCAGACCTGGCCGCTTCCTTCCGCTATGCCGTCGTTTCCTTCCTGGTGGACAAGGCCATGCTGGCGGCGGAAGATCTGCGTCTTCAAAGGATCGCCCTGGCCGGCGGCGTATCCGCCAACCGGCTGCTGCGCCGGGAAATGGAGTCCGCCTGCCGCAGGCGCGGTATCCAATTGTATATGCCCCGGCTGGAATTGTGCGGCGACAACGCCGCCATGATCGGCTCCGCCGCTTATTACCGCCTCCTCAGGGGAGAAATCGCTGATCTGACCCTGAACGCCCAGCCCGCGCTGCGTCTGGCTACCTGAAAAAAGGAGGGTTCCTGTGTCACAGCCGTCACAAATGAAACCGGGCCGCCTGCTGCGCCGCTTCCTGCCGTATTATAAAAAATACAAGGCGGAAATGGTATTTGACCTCTTCTGCGCCCTGCTGACCACCGGGTGCGAGGTGATCTTTCCCCTGATCGTCCGGGCCATCACCAACCAGGCGGTGGCGGACTACACGCAGATCACCGTTCCCTGGGTGCTGCGGCTGGGGGGGATCTATCTGCTCCTTCGCATCATCGACACGGCAGCCAATCATTTCATGCTGTACTGGGGCCACGTCACCGGTGCCAAGCTGGAGACCGATATGCGCACCGACCTGTTTGCCCACCTGCAGCAGCTTTCTTTTTCCTACTTCAATTCCACCAAGGTGGGCCAGATCATGGCCCGCATCACGTCGGACCTGTTTGAAGTCACCGAGTTCGCCCACCACTGCCCGGAGGAATTCCTCATCGCCGGCGTAAAAATCCTGGCGTCCTTCATCATCCTCATGAACATGAGCGTGCCCCTGACGCTGATGATTTTCATTCTCCTGCCCTTCATGCTCCTGGGCACCCAGTATTTCCGCCGGAAAATGCGCGCCGCTTTTCAGGCCTCCCGCCGTCAGGTGGGGGAAATCAACGCCCAGGTGGAAGACAGCCTGCTGGGGGTCCGGGTGGTGAAATCCTTCACCAATGAAGATCTGGAACAGCATAAATTCGACGAAGGCAACCAGAAATTCTTTGGTTTCAAGCGCAGCCGGTACCGCTACATGGCGGGCTTCAGCACCATCACCCGGCTCTATGACGGCCTCATGTATATCACCGTGGTGGTGGCGGGCGCCCTCTTCCTTCGGAACGGCCGCATTTCCGTGGGCGATTATACGGCCTATCTGCTCTATGTTTCCACCCTGCTCACCTCCATACGCCGCGTTGTGGATTTCACAGAGCAGTTTGAAATGGGCATGACCGGCATCGAGCGGTTCTGCGAAATCATGGACGCACCGGTAGAGATCCGCGACAACCCCGGCGCCAAGCCCCTGCCCGATCACGTGAAAGGCGATATCCTCTTCGAGCACGTGGGCTTTCACTATGCCGACGATACCGCCCACGAGGTGCTGAGCAATATTGATCTGCATATTCTGCCCGGGCAGAATGTAGCGCTGGTGGGCCCCAGCGGCGCGGGCAAGACTACCCTGTGCAACCTGATCCCCCGGTTCTATGACGTCACTTCCGGCCGCATCCTCGTGGACGGCCAGGATATCCAGCGCATCACCCTGCGTTCTCTCCGCGGCGCCATCGGCATGGTGCAGCAGGATGTCTACCTCTTTTCCGGCACGGTGAAAGAGAATATCGCTTACGGCCGGCCCGGCGCCTCCGATCAGGAAATCATCCTGGCCGCCAAACGGGCCGGCGCCCATGAGTTTATTACGAAACTGCCGGACGGATATGATACCTATATCGGCGAAAGGGGCGTGAAATTGTCCGGCGGGCAAAAGCAGCGCCTGTCCATCGCCCGGGTCTTTCTGAAAAACCCGCCCATCCTGATCCTGGATGAAGCCACCAGCTCCCTGGACAACGAAAGCGAACTGCTGGTGCAGCATTCCCTGGAAGAATTGGCCAAGGGCCGCACCACCTTCACCATCGCCCACCGGCTCACCACCATCCGCAATGAGATCGGAAGAGCACACGTCTGAACTCCAGTC
>CAZQAM010000151.1:0-5392 GCA_964591355.1 uncultured Oscillospiraceae bacterium | reverse complement strand
CCCCCCCCACCACCCTCTCCTACACTCTGTCCCTACACGACGCTCTTCCGATCTCAAGATCCCCAAGACGGGGGATGAGGGCCGGCCCACGCTGTGGATCGCGTTGGCCGCGCTGGGGGCCGTTGGCCTGAGCGCCCTGGCCATTTGCGTGGCCCGGGATCGGAAACGCCGGAAATAATGTACGCTTGCTGTGCTCTCCTGCATGGAGAAGTACAGAAAACCGGTGCGGGCCATATCAGCGCTATGCTGATATGGCCTGCGCCATCAAGGGGAAAACAAATGCAGCTGAAACCAAGAAAAAAACGGACCCTTCGGTATCGGTATAAAAAACACAAAAAAAGCCTGCGCTGGAGGCGGCTCACGCTTTGCCTGGCGTTTTCCGGCCTGCTGGTTTTTGGGCTGGCGCGCCTGATCGGATACGGCGTCGATCTCTTTTCCTCCCGCCGCACCTCGCAGGAACTGCGGGCGATGTATGACAGCAGCGCCACGCAGCCTGCGGTCACCGAGCCATCCCCCGCCCCAACGGAAAGCCCCGCGCCGCCTGAGCCGACCGCCGCGGCGGAGGCCTCGCCCCCGCCGGCTGCCGAGCCCTCCCCTGCCGCCACCGCCAGCCCAAGGCTTCCTTCCATTGCGTATCCCAACAACCCCAAGCGGCAGATCAACAGCCGCTTCCGTATTCTGCGGCAGGAAAACAAAGATATTGTGGGCTGGCTGTCCATCAATCGGCTGGTGGAGGAAGCGGTGGTGCAGCGAAACCATACCTATTACCTGGATCACGATGCGCGCCGCAACGAGAATGTGAACGGGGCGATCTTCCTGGACGTGGCGGTAAACCTGAAAACGCGCCCTTATACCCTGCTTTTGTATGGGCATAACATGAAAACCGGGGCTATGTTCGGCTGCCTGCGGAATTATGAAACGGCGAGCTTTTACCGCAGCAACCCCTGGGTTTCCTTCGACAGCATCTACGAGGAGGGGCAATACGTGATCTTTGCCGTCGGAGAAATCGGGGTTGTGCCTGGCGTGAAAAACTATGTGGATTTATATTTCCTGAACTCGGACAACCAGCTGAAACGGCAAAACGAAATCAGCGCCCTGATGCGCGCGTCGCTCTATACCTGCCCGGTGGATGTGCAGGCCACCGATCAGCTGCTGCTGCTGCTGACCTGTGTGGAGGATGACAATGCCCGGCGTGTGGTGGCGGCGCGCCGAATACGGGATGGGGAAAACAAGGATGAACTGGAGAACGTGGTAAAAGGAAGCAAAAAGCGGTAGGCGCAGCAGAGGAAAGCCCTTCTGCACAGGCAGCCTCCGTCATGTTATCAACGGAGGCTGCAATTTTTATTCAATATTCCGTTTTGTTTTTCATTTCGTATTCAAAGGATTCCTTTTGCAATTTCAGCAGCACAGCCAAGACGCACAGAAGAAGGAGCATGCGGTTCCTCAGCAGGATGCCTTTTCAATGAAAGGGATGTATCAGGAGAGCGAATGCTCTGTTCCCGGCAGCTCAATTTAAGTGGTTTTGCGTTTCCTCGCAGCACAGTTACGGCGCAATGGGCACAGCATGAAATGGTCTGAGCGGTCATTTGCATCAGTGAATTCCTGCTCAATTGCTATCCGCCGCATGACCTATTTAAGGCTTGGCCAATTCACTCTCGATGGCTTTAGACAGCGTCTCCGGTTTCTCTGTGGGCGCAAAACGCGCGACGGCGCTGCCATGGCGATCGATCAGGAACTTGGCAAAGTTCCAGGAGATCCGCCCTGGTTTCTGTTCCTTCAGATGGATATAGAGCGGATCTGCATCCTTTCCAAATCCAGAATCTCATACTATTTCTCGTCTAAAAAATTGAAAGATTCGGGATGGATTTTTTGTCCTGGCAAAGCTGAATGAAGGGAGGCGTAGCAGCGCTACGTTGACCGGAATGAAGCACTGCCAGGGCGGAAAAGACGCCCGAAGATTCAATGTTTTAGACGCGAAATAGTATCAAATCCCTGATCATGATACTTTTCATAGAGCGCCTCCAGCCCTTCGTACTGCGGGGTCAGGCCGCACTTCGTCGCCGTGTTGACGATCAAAAGCACCTTTCCGCTGTATTGGCTGATGGAAACCGGATTGCCTTTGCTGTCGGCCACCGTGAAATCATAAACGGTCACGTCCTTCTCCTTTCCCCAGGAAAAACTATAATGAATCGATCATTCGGAGCATTTTCAGATAGAACCCCCGGATATCGTGTTTGTGCATAAGGCCGCCCTGCAGCCCCATATGATCGCCGTCCACTTTGGGAAAGATGTTCCACACGCCCGGGGGGATGTTCCTTTCATCCAGCGGTTTTGATGGCGCGCCCATCGGCGCCATGGCGGACACTGTATTGACCAGGCCGTCGTTTTCACGCCAGCTTTCATCCAGCGCCACGCCGCCCACGGTTTTCCCGGTGTACGCGCCGATCTGGCAGGCCCGCATCACAAACAGCGGTTCCATGCCCTTCCTGGGCTTATGAGTGCCATCCTCCTGCCGCCGTGTAAAACCGCATGGAACCGAGAAATAGTATACCTGCGGCAGCGTCGTGATCCTTTTGTTCATAGCCAGGGCGTTGTCAATGTGCATGTCAAAGCCCGCGCAGTCACGCGCATCGCGCCCGTCCTGTTTCGGCTTTGTACCCAGCGACATCATGCGGGCCAGCCCCTTGCTCCACCAGGGAACCTTCACGCCTGCCGGATCGAAGGCCGGGTCGGAAAACAGATCGTAAGCCGTCGTTCCGTTCATCGGGGCAGCCAGCGCCACGATGCTGTGGATTCTTTTCTCCCTGCCGCCCAGGAAAAACGGGCTGTCCGCTCCCGCTTCCTTCTCCGCTTCATCCCCATGGGCCAACAGCTCAGAGAACAGTCTGACCGTCGCTCCACCGAAGGAATGTCCCAGAAGCACCAGTTTTGTATCCTCACGCCATTCCGGGAACAAGGGACAGGCGGAAAAGTCCCGGCCAAAACGCTCGTGCCGGTATTTTTCGCTGTGAGCTTTTCCATAATCCACACGGGAGGCGGCAATCTGCGCGTACAGTTCGCAGGCCCGGTCCCACGCGCTGCCGGCCGGCGCCACGGACGCGGCATAGCAAGCATAGCCCTGCTGGCGCAAAAAGGCCATCAGGTCTCCGCCGCGCATGCCCCAGTATGGCATCCGCTGATATGCGGGATCATAGCTGCCCCAGCCGGACAGACCATGAACGAAGAGAAAGGTCAGCTTGCTCATACGCTGTTGTCCCAGAAAAAGCCACGTTTTTTATTGGAGTGCGATCCCCTGCCGTCATCATCGCGGTGGCGCCGCCCATGGAAATGCCGTGAAGCACAATCTGCACTTCATGATCCCGTTCAATGATCCAGCCGATCCATTGCAGCATATCCTTGCGGTCCGGCCAACCCATACCGATGTAATCTTCGCTGTCTCCGCAGCCCCGAAGATCGGGCAGGATCGGTGATGGCTGCTTCCCCGCTGCGCTTCAGCCCGCCTGCGGACTGCACCTGCACCCCTTCCACCGCGGCATTCTCCATCCAGTCCCCGGCCTGCTGGGTCTGCCGCTGCCAGGTCTGGATGATGCCCTGGGTGGTTTCTTTGGACAGAGTGGATTCCGGCGCGATATCCTGGAGGCCGGAGGAGCGTCCGATGGCGAAGGGGACCGGGTAATTGCCGCCCCAAATCAGGCCGCCAATCAGAAGCACTGTCAGACAAACCGCCACGGAAAGAACGATTTTCTTTTTTCGCTCATGCCTTTTCAGCCAGATACTTGTTCAATTTCTCCACCAGTTCATCCACATCGCTGCCATGAGCGGCGCAGCCCATTTCCAGGCTTTCCATCTGGCTGAAGGGGCAGCCCATGCAGTGCATGCCGTAGGCCATCATAATGGAGGCGGTGCTGCGGTCAATGTCCAATACTTCCCTGATGGTCATTTCCTTGGTGATGGTGCTCATCTTACAGTCCCTCCGTCCAGATTTTGAGGTCGGCTTTGGAAATCTCGCCGCCCAGGCGCTTGCCGGCGTCCACGCAGACGTTTTCGCCCACCAGGCTCTGGATGCGCTCGGCAGTCTTGCCGATATCACTGCCGCCGGAGGTGCAGAAGGGGATGATCTTCTTGCCGCTGAAATCATAGGCGGTCAGGAAGGTATCCACCGCGCTGGGCTCCCGGCCCCACCAGATGGGAAAGCCCACAAAGATCACATCGTAATCCGCCATGTTTTCCACGCGGCCCGTGATGGCAGGGCGGCAATTCAGGTCGCTCATTTCCAGAGTGCTGCGGCTCTGCTTGCTGGTCCAGTCCAGGTCTTCCCTGGTATAGGGCATTTCGGGCTTGATTTCAAAACAATCGGCCTTCTCCACAGCCGCGATTTCCTGCGCCACCCTGGCGGTCACGCCGCTGACGGAAAAGAAGGCAACCAGCTTCTTGCTCATGATTCTTCCTCCTGAATTTATATTCGAATAAGAAATCAGCCTTTACAACGGATTCCTTATCTGTTATGATTGTACAGGATGCATATGCTTCTGTCAATGAGTGAAAAAAAACGGTGTAAGGAAGAAAAAGCGCAGTGGGAGAAGGGCATCCCGGTGGCGGATGAATCCTTTTATGCCCATATGCTGCATATCCAGGGCCGGGTGGAAGCCGCGCAGGAATTTGGGGAAAAAGCAGGATCGCAAGGCGTTTGTGCCTGCAAATAAAGGAGGAGCGCTGTGTTTACCCTGTATGGAAGCCCCATGTGTCCGGCTTGCCGGGAGTGCAGAGCCAACTTTGACGGAAGCGGCATCGACGGAAAGGGGTGTTGACATGGCGAAGAAGATCATCGCGGTGAACGCGGGCCCACGGAAGGGCTGGAATACGGATACGCTGATCACCGAAGCCGCCAGGGGCGCGGAGGCAGCGGGCGCGAGCATTGAAAGATTCGATCTGTTCCGGCTGGAGCGGTATACGGGCTGTATCTCCTGCTTCGGCTGCAAAAAAGAGAAGAACAAGGGCCATTGCATCTGCCGGGACGGCCTGACGCCGGTGCTGGACGCCATCCGGGCATCAGATGGGCTGATCATCGGCTCTCCCAATTATCTGTCGGAAATGACGGCCTCCTTCCGGGCGCTGTATGAGCGGCTGATCTTTCAAAATCTGACCTACAATGCCAAAACGCCCTGCTGCAGCGCCCGCCCCATCCCCGTGCTGCTGATCATGACCAGCAACGCCCCGGATACCGGGTATATGAACCTGCTCCGCAATTATCAGCGGACGCTGAACGGCTTTGTTGGGCCCACCGAAGTGCTGGTGAGCGGGAACACGCTCCAAATCAGGGATTACAGCAAAACGGACTGGCCGTGAGATCGGAAGAGCGTCGTGTAGGGAAAGAGTGTAGGATAGGGTGGTG
>CAZQAM010000150.1:0-5417 GCA_964591355.1 uncultured Oscillospiraceae bacterium | reverse complement strand
TTCGTTTTGTGGCCTGCCCTTGGTGTTTTCTGTTGCCCGGGAGCTGGCTTGCAGCCTCCTGCCAAACAGGCGGAAACCCGTTTGTATACTGCGTGCTCAGCATCGCCTGCCGAGGTCCAGGGGGCTGGCCCCCTGGTTCGGGGTTTGGGGCCGAAGAGGCCCCAACGGTTCCTCTACACGCCGATTGTCCGCAGAATTTCTTCCGCGCCCTTGAGGGGCTTCACATAGCCTTCCAGCATCCTGGCCTTGGCAGTGAGGCCCCGGGAGCGGGGATTGATGAAAATGCGGCATTTTTTCGAACCGTTCCTGGCCTCCTGGATCAGGTTCAGGGCAGCGGAATTGCCGTCAAAAGCCAGCAGGGCAGAAGGCATGCGGTTGAAAATTTCGTAGGCAAAGCTCTTGTAGAGGCCCATCCCGGAGTCCTCAATGGAGACCACCACGCCCACATTGGCCTTCGTCAGCTTATTTTTTTCCGCCCGGGTGATTTTGCCCGGCACCACGGCATAGACCTGGAAGCGGCCCGCGGCCCGGCGGACCAGGTACCCTTCCTGCCCCGTTAGCGTGTGGCCCACCGCAAAGAATACCCGGCCGGGATCCAGGCGGGAGAGCATTTCGTCGACCAGCGCCTGATCCTCCGGGCTGATCCGGGTACGGCGACGGCTGCTGTTGAAGCTGCCGCCCGCCACCACAATGGGAAACAACCCCTCCGGCAGCTCCCGGATCTGCGGCAGCAATGCGTCTTCCGTGCTGATCTGGCCTCCGCCCTGACGCCACAGATCCCCGGGGGACTGCTCCGCGTTTTCCAGCTTTCTTACGTAATACTGCTCGATATCGCCGCTGGGACAATTCGCCCGGAAGGCGGCGTTTTTTTCATCGAAAACCCGCCGGCTCTCCAGCAGGATCCCGTCTTCCGCCTGCCGCATGCGGCACAGTTCCTCATGGGTCAGCCCCAGGAGCTTTTGCAGGCTCAGTTCTTCATCGATACTGTTGGTGCCGTACAACGCGCCGCCGTCGGTGCCCTGCACGCAGCGGATGCCCGCCGCCAGGTATTGCCGGAGGGGGTGCCGGTCCAGGCTGCTCAGGTTATTCAAACGGACATTGGAAGTGATCTGGAATTCCAGGGTGACGCCGTGCCGGCGCATTTCCTCCAGCAGCTTTCTGCCCTTTTCGCTGTTGAGATCGCAGGTGTACAGGCCGTGGCCAATGCGAAGCGGCGGCATGGGGAGATTCGGGGGCAGGGCCTCCTCCACGCAGAGGATGCTGTTGACCACATTGTCCCGCAGGCTGTCGTTTTCCCCGGCGTGGATGCGGATCACGAACCCGGGATGTGCCGCGGCTACGGCGGCGATTTCCCGGATCACGCTGCGCAGTTCCAGGATATCGTTGTTTTCCTCCCCCACGATATCGCTGCCCGCCACATACGGATCCTCCGCGATGGCGCGCAGGCACCGCAGGTTTTCGGCCAGGTAATCATTGGGGGTGACGCGGTCCCGCACGATGGTCAGCGGGACCCGCCGGAACGCCGCCAGGAACCGGAGCAGCACGCCGGTTTCCCTGGTCACCGCCGGCATGATCTCATGAATTTGACGGATTTTCGCCGGAGCCTCCGCCCGGTTCAGCAGGGAGGTATCGGAAATCTCCGCGTACGCAATGCCATGCCGCTGGTATTCCCGGGCCGTCCAGAGCAGCAGATCCTGGTAGAGGGTATTGTTCCGGTAGCGGTCATCCTCCCGGTCCCGGCGCATCCTTTCCGCGTAGGCGTACACCTCCCGGTCGGGGATGCCCTCGATGTTGACCCCCGCGAAGGGATCCTCCATCCTGATCCCCTTGGTGAACACATAGCGGTACAGATACACCTTTTCCAGGTCATTGAACACCGCCTGGCCGTCTTTGGGGATGGTGAGGGAATTGCGGACGCGCTCGATATTGAAGGCCGCGTCGGCAGGATTGCCCAGGATCAGATCGGCAAAATTGATAAAGGTATTGTCATCGATGCGCCGCTCCCGGTGACGGCCCGTCAGCGGGCTTTCCCGGAGGGCCCATTCCGCCGCCGTCCGTGCTTCCTCCAGGTGGGCCAATTGATCCAGGGAGCATTTCAGCCCCAGTTTTTTGATATAATAGTAGGGATACCGGATCTGATGGGTGATGCCCAGGGCGATCAGCGCGTCCGGGGGCAGGTTGCCGTTCATGTGGGTGTGCAGATCGGTGCGGAATTTGCAGTCGCTGAGGAGATAGGTTTTTACGATGGTTTTTTCGATGCCCAGGCGGTAATCCTTCGTCTGGCTCATCAGGGTTTTCGAGATGGCAGGGATGGAGGCCTTCAATTCCACCCGGCCGTCGGGAAAGATATTGGCGACTTTTGTATTGCCCAGGCGCAGGATGTACATCCGCCGGTTGTCCCCGTCGAAATAGCAGGGGATCTCGTTGCGGATCACCTTGAGGCCATTTTCATCCAGGGTGGTTTCCAGGGCGCACAGCCGGGCCAGGTTGGTAATCAGGTTGCCGGTATGGTGATTGGGCGTGCGGATCACATAGAACAGCCGCTCCCCTTCCAGGAAAAGATCCACCGCGATGTCCTTTTCCCGGTCCAGATAAAACTGCTGAAAAAAGATCATATCCTCCCGCCTTTCCCGCCTCACGCGCGTCTGCCTGCCGTATCCTTTCAAGCCTTTTTCTCCATGGAAGCAGGATGCTTTTTAATGATATCCGAAACTTCCTGCAGCGAAATGAACGCGAATTCGTCGATCTCAAAGATGATTTTCTTCAGTTTGTTGATCTGAAAATGGTTGATAATGAAATACAGGATTTGTTTCCTGTCCCTGGAATAGCCGCCGATGGCGTCCACAATGGTTCCGCTTGCCTGAAACTGCTCCGATAATGCCCGGGAAATCTCCTCCGCTTTGTCTGTCACGATCATGGCGCATTTGGAGCGGTCAAAGCCCTCCACGATGAAATCCACCGTTTTGGAGCCCACAAAATACGTCACGATGGAATACAGCGGAAGGATCCAGCTTTGAATGATGACGCCGCAGACGATATACAGCATCGTATTGAAGATCATCACAAAGGTTCCCAGAGAAATCCCCAGTTTTTTTGCAAAGATCACCGAAAGCACATCCAGGCCGTCTATGGCGCCGCCGAAGCGGATGGTCAGGCCGCTGCCGACCCCCGATATGATCCCTCCGAAAATGGCGCACAGCAGCAGATCGGAGCCGGCCAGCGGGGAAACAAAGGAAACGTCGATGGGCAGCACTTCCATGATGAGATAGGACATCAGGGAATAAATCCCCACCGTGAAAGCGGAATACAGCGTAAACAGCAGGCCCTGCTTTTTCAGGCCGAAAAGAAAAACCGGAAGATTCAGCGCGATGAGGAACAGGGAAAGCTCGTAACGATCCGGCGTGATCTGATCCAGCAGCATGGACGTGCCGGAAAACCCGCTGTCATAGATCCGGACAGGGTACAGGAACATGGTGACCCCGATGGCGTTGATGATCCCCGCCAGGGTCAGAAAGAAGAAGTTCAGGGGCTTGAGTTCTTTCATTTCTTTCCAGAAAGCCTGGATTTTCCTGGGCCTTTTTCTGCTTTTTTTCCGGTTCATCGGCCATTCCCTCCAGGATGCGCTGTCCAGGGTGCGTAGGGGCTGTGCATTCGGGAAGCTTCTTCCGGCGGGTATTCCGCCCCTTCTTTTGCCGGGGTTTTCTTTTTCCATCATACCACAATCCGCCTTTTCAGGCAACCTGAAAACGGCCTGTCCGCCGCCCCGGGGAGGGGCCGCTTACAGGTCGTAGATGCCGCCCTCCAGGGCGCTCCGGGCGGCCAGGATATATTTGCCGGTATCCAGAGGATCAACGCCCCGGCGGGGAAAAGTATGCCCCAGGGCCAGCGGGCAGTCCTGGTATCCCTGCAGCCGCGCGCTCATGCCGCCCCGTCCCCCGGTGATCCGGGCCAGGCGGGTGGGATAATCCATGCTCTCCGCCGCGGGCACCAGCGCCGTCAGGGCGGCGTAATCCTCTTCTGTCTTGACTTCTTTTACTTCCCCGCGCATGGCGTTCACATCGCTCATGATCCTGCCGATATACTCCGGCGGGACACGGAAAAGCATCCGCAGCACCGGCTCCAGCAGCACGCTGCCGCCATTGCGCAGTCCGTCCTGGATGGCCCAGGGGGTGGCTACGATGAAATCCAGCGGGTGGGTGTGGAACTGATGATGGCTGCCGCCGGTCAATGTGATCTCCACGTCGGTCACCTGCCAGCCCAGGCGGCCCTGAGACAGAGCCAGGGGCAGGGCCTGCTCCACCTGGTGCTGATAGCGGAGAAGGATCTCCCGTCCCGGCACTTCCGAATGGAACCGCACGCCGCTGCCCCGGGCTCCGGGCCGGATGAGAAAGCGCAGGATGGCCCAGCAGGGCTTGGGCATGGTATAGGCACAAAAGCCCTCGGCGGCGCGGGCAATGGTTTCCCGGTAAATCACGGTGGGGTTGGAAAAGCGCGCCTCCAGGCCGAACCGGGTTTTCAAAGCATCCTGCAGAATCTCCAATTGGATCGCGCCCATGGCGTCCATGCGCATTTCGCCGGTATCCTGAAGGAAGCGCGCCTGCAGCAGCGGGTCTTCCTCCGAGAGGATCCCGCAGGCGGCGGCCAGCTCTTTCTGCCGCCCTTCCTCCTCCGCTTCCACCCGCACCGTCATCAGCGGCGCCCGGAAAGCCCCCGGCTGCACCTTGCGGGGCAGCAGCGCGGCATCCCCCAGGGTCTGCCCCACCTTCATCTGCCCCAGGCCGTACACAATGCCGATCTCTCCCGCCCGCAGGCAGCCCGCGTCCTCTCCGTCCACTCCGCGGATCTGGGTGATCTTGCACTGCACCGCGCTTCTTTCCCCGGTCAAAGGATCGATGCGCCCAGGCAAAGTGACGGCCTCCCGGTTTTCCATCTGTCCGCCGAACAGGCGGATCCACAGCCCCCCTCCCAGCAGCCGGTCCCGCGCGGACGCGAAAGCCACCCCGCACAGCGCCTTTTGGGAAACGTCCGGCGGCGGGAGAAAATCCACGATCCCATCCAATACTTCCCCGATGCCCTGCCCCCGCAGGGCCGAGCCCGCCAGCACGGGAAACAAAGCGCCTTTCTGCGCAAGCAGCGGAAGGCGGGAAAGGATCTCCTGCGCCGGAATATCCTCCCCCGCCAGATAGCGCTCCATCATCGCTTCATCCGCGTCGCAGACCGCTTCCAGCAGCCCTTCCGCGTCGGAAAGCAGCGCCGCTTTCCCGGTCAGGCGCCGGCGGATCTGGGATGTGACCCGGGCGGCGTCCGCCCCTTCCCGGTCCATTTTGTTGATAAAAAAGAAAAGCGGCAGATCCTGAGCCCGCGAAGCCTCAAAGAGCAGTTCGGTCTGAGGCTGCACGCCTTCCGCGCCGCTGACC
>CAZQAM010000149.1:0-5452 GCA_964591355.1 uncultured Oscillospiraceae bacterium | reverse complement strand
GATAATGAGCGGTGACTGGAGTTCAGACGTGTGCTCTTCCGATCTCCTGACGGATCAGATGGCGTGCTCCGTACGGCTGATGATTTCATCCTGCACGTGATCATCCAGTGTGCAGAAATAAGCGGAAAACCCGGCGACGCGCACCAGAAGATCCGCATACTTTTCCGGGTCCGCTTTGGCGGCAAGAAGCACATCCCTGCTGATGGTATTCACCTGCAGCTGCATGCCGCCCTTGGAAAAAAACGTATCCACGAAATCCGTCAGCCGGTCCAGGCCTTCGGCGGTGGACAGCTGTTCCTTATTGAATTTCATATTGAAAGTATAGCCGCCTTCCCACAAATGCAGCGCGTCAATGCCGGCCACATCGTTGGCCACGGCGGTGGGCCCGTGAACAGCCCGGCCACTCACCGCGCCGATGCCGTCCACCAACGGTTCTCCGGCCCTGCGCCCATCCGCGCTGGCGCCGGTTTTTTCTCCCATCCGGACATGCCAGGTGGTCGCCCACAGCCCGGAAGTAAAGTAGCCGCCCCGGGGCCCCGCATATTGGCGCAGGGCGTCCTGCTGAATTCTGCTCAGCCGGTTGAACACCGAAACGGCCCTGTCCGAATCATTGCCGAATTTGTCAGCGTTCCGCAGAAGGCGCACACGGACGGCTTCCATGCCCTCAAAATTGCAGCGCAGAGCGTTTAACAGCTCTTCCGAGCTGATCTTTTTTCCCTTGAAAACGAGATCCTCCATGGCCGTCATGGCATCAGCCACGTTGGTGACCCCCACCATGCAGACCGTGGGATGATTGGCCACGGTGCCGTCGGTCAGGTCCATCCCTTCCGGGACGCCCGTTTTCATGGAGCCGGACATGAAGGGATAACCGTAATGTTCCCGCTGCACCCTGGCGGCGGCATAAACGGCATGGACATTCACTTTGCAGGCATATTCCACCTGTTCCGTATAAGCCTTCCACACGTCCTCCATGCAGGAAAAATCCGTCAGCAGCCCGGTATGGGGCCCGACCTGCCTGCCCGAAAGCAGCGTTTTCCCATCATTCAAAGCAAGCTCCAGACACATCAGGAGGTTCACGTGGCCGCCCAGCGTCTGGCCGTGCACCATGCCCATGACGGCGGGTTCCACGCAGCCGACGATGCCATAGCGCGCCGCGTCCTCCTTTGCAAGGCCCCAGGTCTGCAGAACCTGTTCGTACACAGGATCGGAAAAAACGGCCGGCAGCCCCAGCCCCATGCGCATCAGCTCACACGCGCGGCGCAGGAAAGACCTGTCCATGGCCGGATGCCAGCGCAGGCTGAGCATCGGATGCGTGGAGCGGATCCGGGCGGTGGATTCCAGCATCAAAAGGCTCACATCATTGGTGAGATCCCGCCCTTGCGGATCTCTGCCGCCGATGGAAAGATTGGCAAACATGACCACTTCCCGGGGCCAGACTGCGTTTTCCATCAGCTTGACATAGAAAGAATCCATCAATTCTTCCGCCTGCGGCCGGGTGATAAGGCCTTCCTGCAGATCCTTTTCATAGAACGGATACAGGATCATATCCAGCCCGCCCATGGAGATGGAGCCGCCGTTGGGCTGCTCCAGCAGCAGGCAGATATGCATCAGGGTAACGGCCTGCAGCGCTTCATAAAAGGTATCGGGCTTTTCAGCGGGGATTTTCTCCAGTATCCGGTGCATTTCCTGAAGTTCAGCGCGCCGCGCAGGATCTTTTTCCTTTTTCATCGCCGCCCCGGCCAGCGCCGCGTACCGCCTGCCCAGATGGGAAAAGCCCTCCCAGGCGATGGCCATGGCGGTCAGGCATTCTTTTTTCCGTGGATCCTTCGCCTGAGCGGCAGCTTCCCGGGCTTCCTTCGCGATGCGCGCCGCGCCTTTTTGAAGCAGCGTATCATAGCCGGCGATAATATGCCCGAATCCGCCCGCGCTGCCCGCGGGATAGCCGGAAAGAAGCTCATCCTGCGCCGCTTTTTCCTCCGGCGTAAGCAGCTGCAAAAAGGCGGGATACAGCTCCGCCGCCTCATACTGCATCAGGGAAGATCCCGTGCGGGGATCATTGCGCGCCTGCCACCATGCGGGGGGCACCACGTTCTGCGCGCACAGCGCGGGCGTGCGGTTGCCGGCCAGCAGCTCGTTTTCCCTCAGATACAGCGGCATCTTTTCCGTCAGGGCGGCAAACGCCCGGGCACGGCGGATCACCGCGGGCTCTTCGGGGCAGCTGTCATACGCCTCTTTGGAAATATGGGCCAATGCATCGGTCTGAGTGTGCGGCGTATCCAGCAGCGTTTTCTGAAGCAGCGCCACCCGCGGGGTCGTTTCCAGCCTGTCGATGGGGAACTGCGGCGTGTTCCAATGAATCATGCAAATCGCTCCTTGATCAATCCTGTCTGCCCGGCAAAATCTGTTTTTTCCTATCATAGCATAACACCCTGGTTTTTTCAAATATTTCCCTGCCTTATATGTGCTTTTTTTTCCGGTATTCCATGGGGGTCAGCCGATATCTGTTTTTAAAGACGCGGATCAGATAGGCACTGTCGCTGAAGCCCACGTTCTGCGCGATTTCATTCAGGGAAAGATCGGTCAGGAGCAGCAACTCGGATGCGTGCCTCAGCCGTATATCCGTTAAGTACTTAATGAAGCTGATGCCTGTCTCCTTTTTGAAAAGGCGGGAAATATATTCCCTGCTGATAAAGAATCGTTCCGAAAGGGTGCCCAGGCTGATTCTCTCCTGATAATTCGCAGCGATATAGGAAAGGATGCGGTTCACCGTCTGGCTGGCAGAGGCGCTCAGGAGCGCCTGATATGGCCCAAGAAGCTTTGCAAGCAGGGCGCGCACCACGTCCAGATCCGGAAGCGCGTCATGGAGAAGGATAGCCATCTCTCTGCACGCAGCATCGCTCATCCCGCCGGATCCGGGATTTTGAAAGCGGAAGCGGTCGTTCATCGTTGTGCACAGCAGATGATGGACCCTGTCCAGCAGCTGAAAACTCAGCCCGCTGCCTTGCTGCCTCTTCGCCAGGAATTCTTTTATACCGTCCAGGATCTCCTCCAGATCCCCGCCAAGCACCAGATTGACAAGGGCTTCTCTTTCCTGGGGGGCCAGCAGCTGTTTTTCCGGAAGCTCACCGCAGACAAGCGCGCCGTTCCCTTCCATTTTCAGAGGCTGCCGATTCATTCTTTCGATGATCTCCCTCAGCGCGTGGGGCAGCTGAACAAAGGAAGCAAACGGCCCGCTGAACGCCAGCAGCAGCTGCAGACAGCGATCCCGGGCAGCCTGATCCAGCAAAGCGGAAGCCTGCCTCCTGACGTATGCCGCATTTTTCCCTGATTCCAGGGAAAGCACGCACAGAAAGCTGCCGAAATGCTCTCCCGGCACCTGCGTGCACAGGTGCGGGATGTCCTGGAGCTTCCTGTCGATTTCATGCTGAACCGCAGAAACCAGCAATTCCGGAATGCCATGGTACTGCTCTGCGCAGGTTTGGGGCAAATGAAGGATCCGCACACAGAGCAGCATACAGTCGGCATGGGTGTTCAAAAAATCCCGAAAAGATCTGGAAAAAGCGATTTCATTGTACCGGCTGAGGATATAGGCATCTCTGTCCGGATACGCTTCCCCGTCCCGGAACCCCGGGCGCTCCATGCCGCTGCGGCGCAGGGCCCTGAGCAGCGCATTTTCCAGCGCCTCCGCGTTTACGGGCTTGAGCAGATAATCCACGGCGCCTGCCAAGATGGCGCTGCGCATGGATTCATAATCCGAATGCCCGCTGACCACGATGATCTGCGGGGGAAGCGGCGCGTTTTCCAGTTCCCCCAGCAGGCCGGTGCCATTCATGATATCCGTGTGCATATCGGTAATGACGATTTCCGGCCGCTCCCGGGCGATCAGCCGCAGGGCATCCCTGCCGTTTTCCGCTTCCAGGAATTGATCCGGTGCAGCGGGCATCTGCTGAAGCAGCCTGCGGACGCTCCCGCGCGCGGCTTTTTCGTCATCCACAATCAGGCACTTCATTTTTTTCTCCTTCCAAATTGCCTATGGGAGATTCTTCCTTTTCTCTTACGGATATTTATATACCATCAATTACATGGATTTGTCAAGAATCTCTAATTTGATATCAATAAATTCGGATTTTTTTTGATAGCATGCGTGTATACTAACATTCAGAAGGTCTTCAAAATCTAAATAAGTAGGAAAAATCCATGAAGAGACTTCTGTCTGTCCTTTTGGCTGCCATGATGCTGGTTTCCGTGGTCGGCTTCTCTGCTTCTGCCGAGGAAGTGACCCTGACCGCCTGCGTGATGGACGCCGTCGTTGCTTCCGCTCTGGAAGAGCTGGCTGAAGACTACAGGGCTGACCATCCCGACTTTGAACTGGAAGTCACCGTTGTGAGCGGCGTTGCCGAATACTATGCCGCCATTTCCGCCAAGATTCAGGCCGGCGATATTCCTGATATCATGGTGCCCCAGTGGTCCACCCAGATCCAGGCTTACGCCAAGGCCGGATATCTGATGCCGCTGGAAGACACCGGCATTGCCGAGAGGATCCATGAAATCAAAAAGCCCCTGAACGCCTATGGCGGGCATGTGTACGCGTATCCGCTGGTGCACTCTTTCTGGTGCCTGCTGTGGAATGAGAACCTGGCTGCCAAATACGGCGTGACCGAGGTTCCCAAGTGCATGGACGAGTGGGTCGCTTCCATGGAAACCATGCGGCAGAACGGCCTGCAGTATCCTTACCTGGTGGCCGGCAAGGATGGCAGCGGCGCCACCGCTTTCATCTTCGCGTATCTGCATGAAACCACTTCCGGCATCAACCCCGATTTCTACTATCAGACGCTGACCGGCGAAAAGAGCTGGAAGTCTGATGAAATCGTCGAAATGATGAACGAGTATGCCCGTGTTCTCGAGTACACCCCCGAAGATACGCTGGGCATGGATATCGAGGAAATGCGGCGCCGCTTCTGCCGTGAAGAGGCTGTCTGCCTGATCAACGGCACCGGCATGATTCCCACGCTGCGGGAGATGAATCCTGACTTTGATTTCATCCTGGCCGCCGCTCCCTGCGTCACCGATCCGGCCAACTACATGACCATCGCCGATTTCGACAGCGCCATCTGCCTGAGCGCCACCACCGAATATCCGGAAGAGGCCAAGGCATTCCTCCAGTATGCGTTCACCAAGCATGGCGGCGAGGTTGTCGGCCGCAACATGGGCGCCATCTCCACCGTTGTGGACGCCGAGACCGAGATCGATCCTGCCCTGCAGAACCAGCTTGCCTTCCTGGAGAGCGGCAAATACTGCGGCTACTCCGAGCGCGAGTGGATCCCCGGCATCAAGGAGATCATGAAGAAGAACGTGCAGGATTGGATGAGCGGCGCTCTGACATTGGAAGAAGCGCTGGAAGCCTGGAACAACGAGCATCTCCGTCTGCTGGAAGCCGATCCCGGCTTCAAGG
>CAZQAM010000148.1:0-5461 GCA_964591355.1 uncultured Oscillospiraceae bacterium | reverse complement strand
CCGGAGAGCTGCTGGCGAAATATCAGGCGCTGTGCGAAGCAATGCGCATCAGGCCCCTGCCGGTGTATCTCACCGATCCCCTGCCCGGAGCCTGTTTGGTGGGGCTGATCCGGCCATACATTGTTCTGCCTCTCACAGCCGCCCCGGAGGACGCGGAGGAGATGCTGCGCCACGAGCTTTGGCACTTCAAAACCGGCGATCCCTGGTGGGCGCTGCTGCAGCTGCTTTGCTGCGCGGTGCACTGGTTCAATCCCCTGGTATGGCTGGCCGCGCATCTTTCCCGCATGGACCGGGAAATGGAATGCGATGAACACGTAACGAGCGGAATGGACGGGGAAAACAAGCGGCGCTACGCCGCCACACTGATCAAATCCTCCGCCCGCCGGGCCCAGCCAGGGCTGCCTGTGCTGGCCACCGGCATGAGCATGACGGGCAGGAAGCTGAAAATGCGCGTCCATGCCATCCTGCAGGGCGGCGGACGGATTCCAGCCTTTTCCCTGGCCTTTGCCCTCGTTTCCAGCCTGCTGCTGGTATGCGCCTTTGCCACGGCAGACCCCGCGGCGCCGGATGCTGAAACTTTCGCTTACAACGTGGACTATCGCGCCAACATGACGCGGCTCAGCCCGGAAAAATACCAGGTGGCCGCTGTGCCCGCTCTGTCCATCGCTGATGCTGACGCGGCGCTGGAAAGAGTTTTGACTGTTCTCAAAAGCCCCTATATGCGCGTAGATTTGACCGCTGGCACCTGGAAAGCGCAGCAGAATCCCGTTCCTACTGTGGACGGCGAGCAAAGAGAGGGCTTTACAGTCGACGGAGAAGTGAAAGGGCAAAATATCATTGCCTATGTGCGGCCCGACGGCACGCTTTCCTATGTAAACGTCGATTTCCCCAGCGACTGGACCTGGGAAACCGAAACCCGACTGCCCATGGACCGTATACCCGATTTCGATCAGCTGGCGGCTTACGCTCTGGAAGCCGCGGAATACATGGCGCCGGGCATCCAGGAAAAACTGGAAGGCATGTATTTTCTCTGGGAAGCCGGCCCAGGCGACAAAGACAATACACGTCTTTCGTACTTTGTTTTCCGGGTGCCCGGAGAAACTGACTGGGAAATGGCCCTGGAGTACGCCCCCGAAAGGAAAATCTGGTCTTTCGGCCAGGGCAACGGATAAACAAAACCGGCGGAGATCGCCTTCGAATCTCCGCCGGTTCATTCTGTCTTTTTTACTGCAGGGCTTCCTGGAACGCGTCAAAGAATTCAGGACACGCCCAGGTGCCGCATGCCATGAGCTTTTCGCCGTTCACCGCCATCTGCAATACAATGCCGCTGCGCAGCTGGATCAAAAGGGACTGGTTGGTTTCGCTGCTGCCAGCCCGCAGGAAGGAGGCGTTGGCCGTGAGGATGTTCATCAATTTCTTTGCCTCCCCCGCGTCCGTCACAGCCCCCACGCCGGAGAGCTCCAGCGCTGTCACGCTGTCGGCCCGCAGGGTATCGCCCAGGCTTTCGCCGCCAACCAATGCGCTGTCCCCGAAGCTGACCCGCTGGAAGACGCGCATCTGCCCGTCCATCCTGGCCGCCACCAGGGCCCCGTTCATGCCGCTGACGGCATATACATTTTCACCCTGCGCCACCGCGTTGGATACGATGCCGCTCCTGCCCGCCAGCGCGGGCTCGCCGGTGAAGGTATCCACCGCGCCCAGGGCATTCCCCAGCATGGAATTGCCGATGGCGGTGGGATTGGTCAGCAGCCGGTAATACCGGCCTTTCACCCCGATCACAGGGAAATTGCCGCCGCTGGCCCTGGCCCAGATACTGCGGAAATTGGCGTTGGAGGAGGATTGGATGGTAATGCTGCCCTTGGGCACATCCAGGGCCAGCTTTTCCCCGGCCGGAACATTGCTGCCCGCGGAAAAGGATTCGATCAGCGGTTGTCCTGTGGGCTGCGGCCCTTCCGGCCCCCGCAGCGCGGGCACGGCCACCGCCGCCGCGCCGATCAGGATGATCAGCGCCGCCATCACCGGCATCGCCCGCCGCAGCAGCACGCGCCGGCCGGCTGGCTTCTTCTCCCGGGCTGCCCGCAGGATCCTGCGCTTCAGCTTTTCATCCGCCTGAAGGCCAAAGGAATCGGCCATTTGCGGCAGCTCCCGCAGCCTTTCCTCCACGCTCTTCATTGCGCTTCACTCTCCTTCAAAATTTCCTGCAGTTTCTTCCGGCCGCGGCTCAGGCGGCTGGAGATGGTACCTTCCGGCACATTCAGCATTTCCGCGATTTCCGTAATGCCGTAGCCCTGATAATAATGCAGCAGCACCACGTCCCTGAAATCCTTGGGCAGCTTCCGGATGGCAGCCAATAGTTCCTTTTTTTCCAGGGAGTCATCGATGTGCCCCGGCGCCGGCGCCAGGTCCATGGCCGGGCTCCCCAGCACCACCCTTTTCACCCAGGCGGCCCGCCAGATATCCCGGCACCGGTTCATGGCCACCTTCAGCAGCCAGGCTTTTTCCCGGCCCGGCGTCAGATCCGGCGTGTGCGATATAAGCCGCACGAATACATCCTGGGTCACGTCCTCGGCCTGCTGCCGATCCCCCAGGTAAAAGTAACTGAACCGGAGCACGTCATTGGCGTATTTCTCATACAGTTCCGAAAACGCCTGCTCATCCATGCGTCCGTTTGCTGGCTTTTGCGCCCGGTCATCCATACAACGATAAACCTTTCCCATTTCTTGCACGCTGTGCAAAAAATTTACGGCGGCGTGCACCGCCTTCCCTGTTATTATAACCCACGGGGAAAGGACGGTCAAGCAAAACCGGCTGTCAGAGGGACGGAAACGGATGCGCGCGGTTTGTGTCGACGGGTCTGCCTTGTGGAAACAGGCGGATTGTGATACAATCAGCGGGAACACCGCGCAACCGCATCCGGAGGTGATCATCCGTGAAAAAGCGCGCTTATTTGGCAGGCCTCCTCCTGCTCACACTGTTTCTGTCGGGCTGTGCCGGCGATCCGGCCCCCGTGTCTCCCACTCCAACTCCTTCTCCCGCCGCGCTGCCTGATATAACCCCTGCCCCGGAAGCGCAGGGCCCCCTGGCCGACGCCGCCCGGGCGCTTCTTTCCCCCTATCAGGCCGCCGTCAGCCTGGCGGCGCAGCAAAGCCCCACGCTTCTGACCTACGCCATCCCGGGAGATCTGATCGGCCAGATGGCCCGGGACGCGCAAGAGCTGGGCGTATCGCCTGAAGAAGGCCGGTATCATTTCACCTGGAGCCAGTCCGACCGGCATACCTATACCGCCGACGCCCTCCATATCGCCCAGATCGAGGCGGCGGCTGCCCTGACCCCCGATCCACAGTCCACCGGGGAGCCGGTCATGGACAACCAGCAGATGGGGGATTTTTCCGCTACCGGCGGCGGCGTCTTCGACAGGACCAGGGCCTATGACGTAAGCGAAACCCTTTCGGAAGGCAGCGCAGAAATCACCGAAACCCTGAACGGCGCCCTTTCCCTGCATGAACTGTTTTCCTTCTCAGCAGAGGATGGCAGCCTGTATTTTGTGGACGCGCTGCTGGATCAGGCGGTCGGCATGGACGGCCTTGAAGCCACCAGCCGCTACCTGACGGCAGCCGGCGTGCTGCGGCCCGACGGCCTGGATATCATCGAATTTTCCGTGCCGGGCCGGGAGCAGATCCCCTCCGCCTCCGCCGCTGCCTGGCAGGCGCTGCAGGGCAGCGTCACCCCCCTGTCCCGTTTGAAGGTGGAAGGCAGCCAGGTGCAGATCCTGCCATAATATTTTGAAACAAAATCCTGCCGGAAGGGAGGCGCTTCGTAAGGAAGCTGCCTCCCTTCCGGCTTTTGCAATCCGCCCGGATGATTGAACTGCAGGATCCATGGCGTACTCATGGCCGCGTTCCAATATGGCCTTGCAGCAGATGGATTTACGTGACCGCACGACGGCATGAAGGCACTGGGAAAATCCGTGCGTTCTTTTGACATTTTTGCATTGACAAAGCTTGGAAAAGCATGTATTATAATTATCGTTACATAACGAACATTATAATACAGGAGGAGGGAAACATGCGTGCCGCCAAAAACAAGGATCACGAAAGACATGATCATACATGCGGCCATTGAGATCGCAAAACAAAGCGGATATGAGAGCATCAACGCCAGGACGGTCTCCGAGCGGCTGCACTGTTCCACGCAGCCGGTCATGTATCATTTTTCAACCATTGACGCCATGAAACGGGCTGCTTACGCGACGGCTGATCATCTGCATTCTGAATATATGATGACAGCGGTGCCGGGACAGGATCCGGTCCTTGGGATCGGCATGAACTATATCCGTTTCGCCGTGGAGGAGCCGCAGTTGTTCCGCTTTCTGTTTCAGTCCGGATACGCGAAGGAGCACAGCCTGCTGGAAATGATCGATTCCGAAGAACTGATCCCGGTTCTTAACGCCATGCAGGAGGGCTCCGGACTGCGCATGGAAAAAACCAAGCAGATATTTCTGACCGTGGCGCTGTTTGCACATGGCTATGCCAGCATCATTGCCAACAACGGTCTGGAATATGATGAAAAACTGGTCGCGGAGCACCTGGATAGAGCCTGGAACGGCGCTTGTCTTGCGGCTGCGAAGGAGGAGAATGAGCATGAAAAAACTGTATGAAAAAAGCGAGATCACCTTTGCGATCCTATGGATCGTGGTCTACACCGCGGGCATGGGGACGCTGAAAAACAATTTCGGGCTCGATTCGCTGTGGCAAATGTTGGGCTTGATTGTGCTCTCCGCGGTTATGTTCCTGTTCGTGAAGCGGAACGGCCTCATGGAGAAGTACGGCCTGGCCGGATGGGCGAAGAACAGCAGGGCCATGCTGTGGTTCATCCCGCTGTGGCTTCTCTCCTGCCTGAATCTTTTCAGCGGTTTCTCGCCGGATTACCCGATGCCGGGACTGATCTATGCCGCTGTTTCCATGACTTTGGTCGGATTTGTGGAGGAGCTGCTCTTCCGGGGCTTCCTGTTCAAAGCGATGCTGAAGGACGGCAACGTCAAAGCGGCTGTCATCATCTCCTCCGTCACCTTCGGTCTCGGACATATTGTGAATCTGTTTACCGGTCAGGATCTGATTGAGACGCTCAGCCAAGTGGTTTTCGCAGTTGCTGTCGGCTTTGTCTTTACGTTTGTTTTTTACAAGAGCGGGAGCCTTTTGCCCGGGATCCTGGCACACAGCTTCATCGACGTATCCTCTGTATTCGCATCCGACGAAGGCTCTCAGCTTCTGAATTTGATCCTGCATATCGTGATCATCGTCGTATCTGCGGCATACTGCCTGTATCTGGCAAAGCGTGTAGAGACGCCGGCGATCAACCGGGCAGACTTGAAGAAGGAATCTGCGCCCGATCCGCAGAAACCATGAATTATACTATTTCGCGTCTAAAACATTGAATCTTCGGGCGTCTTTTCCGCCCTGGC
>CAZQAM010000147.1:0-5487 GCA_964591355.1 uncultured Oscillospiraceae bacterium | reverse complement strand
CCAGATCCAGCCCCTTCTGGTTGCTCAGCCGGCTGATGATGGCCACGATGGGCACGTCGGGATCCTGACGGAGGCCCAGTTCCTCCTGCAGGGCGCGCTTGCATTCCGCTTTGCCGGAGAGATCCTCCGCGGTATAGCGGGCGGGGATCAAAGGATCGTTCTCCGGATCGTACTCCTTGACGTCGATGCCGTTGATGACGCCGGAGAGATGCTCGTGCTTGGCCCGGAGCAGGCCGTCCATCCTTTCGCCGTAGTAGGCGGTCTGGATTTCTTCGGCGTAGGAGGGGCTGACGGTGGTGATTTCATCGGCGTACACCAGCCCGGCCTTCATGAAGTTGGCGCAGCCGTAGCATTCCAGTTTGTCATTGGTGAAATACTGCCCGTCCAGCCCCAGGATGCCCTGCACCTCCGGGATGCCGAAAATGCCCTGATACTGCAGGTTATGGATGGTGAACACCGTGCGGATATTGGCAAAGAAGGGCAGATGGCCATATTGGATGCGCAGCAGGGCGGGCACCATGCCGCTTTGCCAGTCGTGGGCGTGAATGATATCGGGCTGAAACTGCAAAAGCGGCAGCGCGTTCAGCGCGGCCCGGCAGAAAAAGCCGTAGCGCTCGTATTCATCTCCGCCCATGCCGTAAATATAACTGCGGCCGAAATAATATTTATTGTCCACGAAATAATAGGTGACGCCGTCTTTCTCCAGCACTTCGATGCCGCAGTACTGCTTGCGCCAGCCCAGGTCGATTTCAAAATCCAGCTCGTGGCGCATATTTTCCACATATTCCAGGGGCACGGCGCTGTAAAGGGGCAGCATCACCCTTACGTCGTTGCCCTTGGCCGCCAGCACAGGCGCCAGGGCGCCCACCACGTCGGCCAGGCCTCCGGTTTTCACGAAGGGAACGCATTCGGAGGCGGTAAAGAGAATCTTCATGGATGGCTCCTCCATTTTCCAAGGATGAGGGAGAGGGGGACCCCCCTCTCCGCATGTTCAAACGGTCAGGTCTTTCGCCAGCACGATAGGATAGGTCCGGGGCCCGATGAGGCGGGTGCGCTTCTGGATGGTGACCTGCTTATCCAGGATGCAGTGCTGGATCTCGGCGCCGGTCTGGACAAAGCCATCCTGCATGATGATGGAATTGCGCACAATGGCGCCTTTCTCCACCCGCACGCCCCGGAAGAGGATGCTGTTTTCCACGGTGCCTTCGATGACGCAGCCGTCGGCGATCAGGGAATTTTTGACGGAAGCGCCGTGGACATAGCGGGCGGGCATTTCATCCCGCAGCTTGGTGAGCACCGGCCGGCCGGGGGTGAAGAAGCTGCGGCGGGTTTCGGGATTGAGCATATCCATAGAGCAGTCAAAATAGCTCTGCACGCTGTCAAGCTGCCAGGCGCGGCCGGGGTTTTCAAAGCCGTGGATGTTCAGCGTCCCGTTGTAAATGCCGTTCATCAGCAGGCCGCGGGTCAGGTGATATTCGCCCCGGGATACGCTCTGATCCACCAGGGTGATAAGCAGCTCGCGGCGGATGCACATGGTTTCCAGATAGGTGCAGGGCATCCGGGGAATGGTGGGGTCGATTTCCAGGCCGGTCACTTTGCCGTCGGCCTCCACCTGCAGATAGCGGCCCAGGCCGTTGCGGCGGGCGCCGGGATCGGTGGTATACATCAGGGTAATATCGGCGCCGGAGGCCTCGTGGGCGGCCACGAAATCGTCAAACCGGGCGTTGAAGAGCATGTGGGTGTCGGTGACCACCACATAGCGCTCCTTGCTGCGGCGCAGGTAATGCAGGTTGGAATGCAGCGCGTCCAGGAAGCCGGAATACACGCCCACGTTTTCCTTGGTCAGGAAGGGCGGCAGGAACACCAGGCCCGAGCGCTTGCCGTGCAGATCCCATTCACGGCCGGACCCCAGATGGTCCATGAGGCTGTTGTAATTCTTCTGGGCGATGACGCCCACATTGCGGATGCCGCTGTTGACCATGGCGGAGAGGGGAAAGTCGATCAGGCGGTAGCGGCCCGCGATCGGTACGGCGGCCACGGCCCGGTTGGCCGTCAGTTCCCGGAGCTGGTCATCCCTTTCTCCGGTATAAATGATGCCCATGATATTTTTCATAGCTTTTCTCCTCCATCAGCCTTCGGCGATTTGCTCGCCGGCCTTCACCGCGCCTCCGGCGGGAATGACGGCGCCGGGCCCCACCACGGCGATGAGCCCACTTTCCTCGCCCACCTGCGCATTTTCGCCCACCACGGCGTTTTCCGCCACGATGGCGCGGCGCACCACGGCGCCGGCTTTGATGACCGCCCCCGGCATGATCACGCTGTCAATGACGGTGGCGCCTTCCTCCACCACGGCGGCGGAAGAGAGGATGGAATGCGTGGCTGTGCCGTACACCTCCACGCCCTCGGTGATCAGGCAGGTATCCACCTTGGCGGTATCGGCGATATACTGGGGCTGCAGGCCCAGGTTGCGGGCATAGACGCGGAATTTCTTGTCGTGCAGGTCAATGTCCGGCGTGTCGGAAAGCAGATCCATATTGGCTTCCCACAGGCTTTCGATGGTGCCCACATCCTTCCAGTAATCGTTGAAGGAATAGGCCATCATCTTCTGCCCGTCCGCCAGCATGCTGGGGATGATGTTCTTGCCAAAATCGTTGGAGGAATTGGGGTTGCTTTCGTCTGCGGTGAGATACTTGCGCAGTTTGCTCCAGGTGAATACATACACGCCCATGGACGCGTTGTTGGACTTGGGCTTTTTGGGCTTTTCCTCGAATTCCACGATCTGCCCGTTCTCATCGGTGTTCATGATGCCAAAGCGGCTGGCCTCTTCCCAGGGCACCTGGCGCACGGCGATGGTGGCGTCGGCCTGGTGCTTTTCGTGGTGGGCCAGCATGGCGGCGTAGTCCATTTTGTAGATGTGGTCGCCGGAAAGGATCAATACATAATCGGGATCGTACTGGTTGATGAAAGGCATGTTCTGATAGATGGCGTTGGCCGTGCCCTTGTACCATTCGCCGGAAGCGCCGGTCTGATAGGGGGGCAGCACGAACACGCCGCCGTCCACCAGGTCCAGATCCCAGGGAGCGCCGCTGGCGATGTAGGCGTTCAATTCCAGCGGGCGGTACTGGGTCAGCACGCCCACCACATCAATGCCGGAATTGGAGCAGTTGGACAGGGGAAAATCGATAATCCGGTATTTGCCGCCGTAAGGGACGGCAGGCTTTGCCATGTTCTTGGTCAGGATGCCCAGGCGGCTTCCCTGGCCGCCGGCCAGCAGCATGGCAACGCAGTGCTTTTTGCGAAGCATATGAAACAAATCCTCCTCACGTGTGGAATATGGGGGTTCCTGTATGAGCGTGTGCTGAAAGCACAAACACACCTTTCCTACTTATTCGACATCCTGGGAAACAATTCCTTCGATGGATAAATATTTACCGCTTTATACATTCATCGGCTTTGCCTGGCCGTCAGGCGTTTTTCTCATTCCCGGAGGGAAGAGCGGCTTTCTTTTCCTCTGCCAGCTGGCGGCGGCTGATCTTTTTCACTTTGAAATACACGGTGGACAGCGGCGGCACGCAGATCACGCAGGAATAGGGATGCTCTTCACAGGGCACCTTTTCCGCCCGGATCACCTGGGCGTTGTATTGATTGCTGCCGGCGAATTCCTCCCGGTCGGAATTGAGGATTTCGGTCCATTCGCAGTCAAAGGGCACGCCGATGCGGTAGCGGCTGTAGGGCTGGGGGGTGAAATTGGTGACGCAGGCGATGGGCGTATGCCGGCCGGACGAACGCATAAAGCCGGCGATGCTGCGGTCCTTGTCCTTAACGGCCAGCCAGGTGAAGCCCTTCCAGCTGTCGTCTGCCTGGTAGAGGGCGGGGGTTTCCCGGTACAGGTGGTTCAGGGTTTTCACGTACCGCTGCATTTCCGGATGCTTTTCGTAGAGCAGCAGGAACCAGTCCAGCTGGTCGTCATCCTTCCATTCGATGAAATGGCCGAATTCGCCGCCCATGAACAGCAGCTTTTTCCCGGGATGGGCCATGGTATAGCCGTACAGGGCCCGGAGCCCTGCGAATTTCCGCCACAGATCCCCGGGGTGCTTATCCAGCATGGAATGCTTGCCGTGCACCACTTCATCGTGGGAGAAGGGCAGGATATAGTTTTCGCTGAAGGCGTACATGAGGGAGAAGGTCAGTTTGTCGTGGTGGTAGCTGCGGTAGATGGGGTCCATGGCGATGTAGGAGAGCATATCGTTCATCCAGCCCATGTTCCACTTGAAGCCGAAGCCCAGGCCATTTTTGTCGGTGGGATGCGTTACCCCGGGGAAGGCGGTGGATTCTTCCGCGATCATCAGGATGCCGGGGCATTCCCGGTACATGGTTTTATTCAGGCGGCGGAGGAAAGCGATGGCTTCGTAGTTTTCCCTGCCGCCGTCGCGGTTGGGCACCCATTGGCCGGGCTCCTTGGCGAAATCCAGGTACAGCATGCAGGACACCGCGTCGCAGCGCAGGCCGTCTGCGTGGTATTCCCGGCACCAGTACATGGCGTTGGACAGAAGGAAGGAGAGCACCTCCCCCCGGCCGTAATCGAAAATCATGGTGCCCCACTGGGGCATTTCGCCCCGGCGGGGATCCGGATGCTCGTAGCAGGCGGTGCCGTCAAAACGGCGCAGGCCGCTTTCGTCCCGGGGAAAATGGGCGGGCACCCAGTCCAGGATTACGCCGATGCCGGCCTGATGCAGCCGGTCCACGAAATCCTGAAACTGATCCGGCCTTCCGTAGCGGGCAGTGGGAGCGTAATAGCCCGTCACCTGGTAGCCCCAGCTGCCGTCAAAGGGATGCTCCATCACCGGCAGCAATTCCACATGAGTGTAGCCCATTTCCTGGATGTAGGGGATCAATTGATCGGCGATTTCCGAATAATTCAGGATGCGGCCGCCTTCGCCCCGACGCCAGGTGCCCAGATGCATTTCGTAGATGTTGATGGGGCTGTGATAGGGGTCCCACCGGGCGCGCTTTTCCATCCACGCGCCGTCGTGCCATTGGTAGCCGGACAGAGAATGCAGCCGGCTGGCATTGTTGGGCCGAAGCTCCCCGGCGAAGCCATACGGGTCGGCCCGGAGATGCCACTGGCCATCCTCGCAGAGAATGGCGTATTTATAGGTGCGGAGCCTGTCCGCCGCCTCGGGATAATTGAACCGGCCCGGATCGGCGTCCGGGGTAAACAGCCTGTCGGGCAGGCGGATTTCCCAGATCCCGTCAAACTGCTTCTGCATGGGATAGGCGTTGATATCCCATCCGCAGAATTCGCCCGCCAGGGAAACGGCCTTGGCGTTGGGCGCCCACACGGAGAAATGCCATTTCATTTCTCCTCCTTCTTCTTCGGGATGGGCTCCCAGAAAATTGTAGGCGTCAAAGCATTCCCCAGCGTGAAAACGGTTCCGGCGCGCTTCATCCTGCGGATTATACCACATTATTTCATCTTCCCCCTGC
>CAZQAM010000146.1:0-5531 GCA_964591355.1 uncultured Oscillospiraceae bacterium | reverse complement strand
GAAGAATCTCATTGCATCTTTTTCATTCAATCTTTTAGATGCGATATAGTATAAAACGAAAAAGAAACGTGTACTTTCTCTGGGTCAGAGAAAGTACCAAAGAGATCGACCCTGAGCATTTTCAGTGTGCCTTCTTTGGTACTTTCTTGGGCTCCAAGAAAGTACACGTTCCCCCTGTTAACTCCCACGTCACTTGGCGGCGTCCACCAGCTCCAGCAGCTCCTGCGGGTCGGCAATCAGGTGCCTGGCGCCGCCGGCTTCCAATTCTTCCCGGGGCCGGAAGCCCCACAGAACGCCTACGGTTTCCATCCCCGCCGCGTTGCCGCAGGCCATGTCCATGCTGGTGTCGCCCACATACCAGCATTCATCCGGGCTCAGCCCCAATTCCTCCGCGATCAAAAGCGCCCCGGCGGGATCAGGCTTCAGGGGCACGCCTTCCACCCGTCCCCGGATCACGGAAAAGCGGATATCCGGGAAATAATACCGGATCACGCTGTCGGTGTCCTTTTGATCCTTGTTGGACAGGACGCACACGTGCATCCCCCGGTCGATGAGCCCCTGCATCATGTCGGCGATGCCCTGGTAGGCGAAGCTATTGACCCGGCAGTTGACGCTGTAATCCGCCTGATAGGCGCGCAGCACGTCCTCCAGCATATCCCCTCTGTCGCCCACGGATCTTTCGGCCAGGCGGATCACGCCGTCGCCCACTCTGTATTTATACGTGTTTTCTTCATGTTCGGGGAGGCCGAAGCGGGACAGCGCCCGGTTCATGGCCGCCGATATATCGGGAAGGGAATTGATCAGCGTCCCATCCAGATCGAACACAACGCCTTTTTTCATGATCACGATCACTCCTTTGTCTCCCATATTGTAGCACAGGAATGGCCGAAGCGCAAGGTGGGCATGATAGCGCCGGGAGGGATCGGTATGCGGCGCGGACGGATTTTGCTTTTCACGGCGCTTCTTCTGGCGGCGCTGACGCTGCTGGGCACCATGCCCGGGGCTGAGGCGCCGGTGGAGGACGCGCGCATTATACAGGAAGATAAACCGGATCAGGCGGCCCGGCAGGCGGGGCAAAACCAGGGCCCGAAGGTATCCTCTGCCTGCCAGGTGATCCAGACGATGCGCTTTTCCCGCTGCGGCCACAGCGTGAAGAGGCGGATCACCGCTCCCGGGGAGGTGGCAGGCGGGGATTTTGAGGCCGTCCAGGCTTATTATGACCTGTGGCGGATCGATTCATTTGCCGAAGACCTCCTGGAAATGAGCAGGGAAATCGAATTGTTCTGCCCCATGCACCGGGTGCTGACGTGCAATGAAGCCGGGGAAATCGTGCTGACAAGGAATCTGTATGGCGACGGCATGGCGCTGGAAAAAACCTATGAGGGCCTGACGCTGGAGCGCTTTGACGAAAAAACGCGGGAAAACCTGCGTCTGGGCATAGGCTTTGACACTGCGGAGGAAGCGGAGGCCTATCTGGCTTCGCATTGACAGGATATGCATTTTTCGGTATAATTTTTTCAGGATTCCAAATCCGGAGGAAATTATGCCGAAGAGAAACACCCCGGGCCGCCGCCCCCGGAAATCGCCGTATCTGTTTATGGCGCTGGCGGTGATCCTGCTGGTAGCCGGCATCGTGCTGGGCAGCCGCACCCTGAATGCCTGGGACGCGTATCACGCATCCAGCGCTATCACGCCCACGCCGTCGCCCACGGTGCGGCCCATCGCGGTGACCCCCGCGCCGGATTTTCAGACGTATACTCCCGCGCCCACTGCGACCCCGGGCCCTCTGAGCAGCGGCTCTTCCGGCGAGAGGGTAGTGCAGCTCCAGACGCGGCTGAAAGAACTGAATTTCTACACCGGCGGCATCGACGGCCAGTTCGGCAGCGGCACGAAAAACGCGGTGAAGGCTTTCCAGAAGCAGCATCAGCTGGACGCCGACGGCGTGGCCGGGCCCAAGACGCTGGCGGTGCTCTATTCCCAGGAGGCCAGGGCCTATGTGCCCACCCCCACGCCCAAAACCGTGGAAACGCTGGAGGGGGATATCCCGCTGCTGGTGAACAAGTGGAACAAGCTGCCCGACGATTTCGCCCCCGGCGGCCTGGTGACGGTGAAGGACGAGGCCGGGGATCTGCTGCTCTACGACGACCCCAAATTCCAGGGCGTGAACGTGGCGGTGGACGCGCTGATCCATATGATTCGGGCCGCCCGGGAAGACGGCCTGGAAACCTGGAAGCTCAGCGGCGCGTACCGCACCATCAAAGATCAGAAACGGATCTTTGACAACCGGGTCAGCCGGTACATGAACGAAAACCCCGATGCCTCCCGCAGCCAGGCGGTGACCCACACCCGGCTTACGGTGGCCGATCCCGGCTGCAGCGAGCACCATACCGGCCTGGCCTTTGACCTGAACGTGCCCGGCATGGCTTTTATCGATACCGCCCAGTTCTTCTGGCTGGGCGAGCACTGCTGGGATTACGGCTTCATCATGCGCTATACCGATGAAAAATCCGATATCACCGGCATCATCGGCGAGGAATGGCACATAAGATACGTAGGCATCGAGCACGCCCGGCGCATCCGGGAAATGGATATGTGCCTGGAAGAATACGTGGATTTCCTGAAAAAGCAGTAATCATCAGTCCTCATTTTCCAAGCGGCGCGGCGGGTTTCCCGCCCCGCCGCTTTTCATGGGAAGGGAAAAAAGAAAAAACGGCGTCAGAATTCCAAAAAACAAAGAAAAAACACTTGCAAAGTTTCTTTGATCTGTGATATAATTTCAAGGATCACGCATGCGGGGGGATTTGTCCGCTTGTGCCGGAATAGGTGGCGGGCAGGGACGATCCCCGCAGAGGATACAACAAAAACGAGGAGGAAACCCCAATGGCAGTCATTTCCATGAAACACCTGCTGGAAGCCGGCGTGCACTTCGGTCATCAGACCCGCCGGTGGAACCCCAAAATGGCCCCCTACATCTTCACCGAGCGCAACGGCATCTACATCATCGACCTGCAGAAAACTGTCAGGAAGATCGATGAAGCCTACATGTTCGTGCGCAATCTGGCCATGGAGGGCAAGAGCGTTTTGTTCGTGGGCACCAAGAAGCAGGCCCAGGAAAGCATCGAAAGCGAAGCCAAGCGCTGCGGCATGTATTACGTCAACAACCGCTGGCTGGGCGGCATGCTCACCAACTTCAAAACCATCAAGACCCGCGTGGAGCGCCTGAACAGCATCGATAAGATGGAGCAGGCCGGCCAGTTTGAAGTGCTGCCCAAGAAGGAAGTCATTAAATTGCAGCATGAGCGCGAAAAGCTGGAAGGCAACCTGGGCGGCATCCGCGAAATGAAGAGCCTGCCCGGCGCCCTGTTCGTGGTGGATCCCCGGAAAGAGCATATCGCCGTGGCGGAAGCCCGCACCCTGGGCATCCCGATCGTGGCCATCGTGGACACCAACTGCGATCCCGACGAAGTGGATTATGTGATCCCCGGCAACGACGACGCCATCCGCGCCGTGAAGCTGATTGCCGGCAAGCTGGCCGACGCCGTGCTGGAAGGCAAGCAGGGTGAACAGAGCGAGCCCGAAGCCGAAGCGGCCGCTGAATAATCTTCGCAGACGAAAGAATTGAAGGAGGGCAATCCCCATGGCTGATATTACTGCTGCAATGGTCAAAGAACTGCGCGAACGCACCCAGGCCGGGATGATGGACTGCAAAAAGGCGCTGGTGGAAAAGAACGGCGATATGGAAGAAGCCGTAGCTTATCTGCGTGAAAAGGGCCTGGCCGCCGCCGCCAAGAAGGCCGGTCGCGTGGCCGCCGAAGGCGCCGTGGAAAGCTATATCCACATGGGCGGCAAGATTGGCGTGCTGGTGGAAGTCAACTGCGAAACCGACTTTGTGGCCAAGACCGACGCGTTCAAGGAACTGTGCCATGACATCGCGCTGCAGATCGCGGCGTCCAACCCCCTCTACATCGCCAAGGAAGACGTGCCCCAGGATGCGCTGGACAAGGAAAAGGAGATCCTGCGCGCCCAGGCCCTCAACGAAGGCAAGCCCGAGAAGATCGTGGACCGGATGGTGGAAGGCCGCATCGAAAAGTATTACAAGGAAAACTGCCTGATGGAGCAGGCCTTCGTCAAGAATCCCGATATCACCATCGCCACCCGGGTCAATGAAGCCACCCTGGCTTCCGGCGAAAAGATCTCCATCCGCCGCTTCACCCGTTATCAGTGCGGCGAGGGCATCGAGAAGAGGGAAAGCAACCTGGCTGACGAAATCGCGGCCATGACCAAAAAGTAAGCGCAATGAAAATGGGCGGCCTCGGCCGCCCGTTTTTTGTAAACGGGATCGCCCGGGCGCCGCGCCCGGCTTTCCCCTTTACGGACCTGAGCGAAAGGATGACGCAATCATGGCTGAATACAAACGGGTGCTGCTGAAGCTCAGCGGCGAAATGCTGGGGGAAAACGGACGGCTGTTTGACCATGCGGTCATCGATCATGTGGCCAAGGTGCTGGTGGAGATCACCCGGCGCGGCGTTGAATTGGGCGTGGTGATCGGGGCCGGCAATATCTGGCGGGGCCGCTCCGGCGGCGGCATGGACCGGGTGACCGCCGATCAGATGGGCATGCTGGGCACGGTGATCAACTGCCTTTGCATGCGGGACGCGGTCCAGCGTATGGGGGGCAGGGCCGTGGTGATGAGCGCCTTTGAAATGCCACGGGTGTGCGAAACCTACAATACCCAGAATGCGCTCCGGCACATGAAAAAAGGCAAAGTGACCCTGTTTGCCGCCGGCAGCGGCAACCCCTTCTTTTCCACCGATACCGCGGTGGTGCTCCGGGCCGTGGAAGTGGGGGCCGACGCGATCCTGCTGGCCAAGAACATCGACGGCGTGTACAGCGCTGATCCCAAACTGGATCCCTCCGCTGCGCTGATCCGGGATATTTCCTACGAGAAAGCCCAGGCCATGCAGCTCAAGGTCATGGACGCCGCGGCCTTTGCCCTGTGCGCCGAAAACAAGGTGCCGGTGGTGCGGGTTTTCGGCCTGTTCGAGCCGGAGAGCATCCTTTCCGTGCTGGAGGGCAGCGATATGGGCACCGTGCTGCACCCGGAAAAGTAAATGGACGGCGCCATCCTGTCTTTTTTCAGCGGACATGAATCTGCGCTTCCGCTATACGCCGCGTGGGAGGAAAAACTGCGGGACGCGGTGGGAGAAACCGAGGTCAGGGTGCAGAAAACCCAGATCTCCTTTTACCGGAAGCATCTGTTTGCCTGCGTTTCTTTCCTGCCTGTGAGGCGGGCAGCGGACAGGCCGCCGGCTTATATCACTGTTACCTTCGGCCTGCCTGCCCGGGTGGAATCCCCTCGTATCGACAGTGCCTGTGAGGTTCGCCCCCATCGCTGGACCCACCATGTGCTCATCGGGCAGCCAACGGAGATCGACGGAGAGCTGATGCGCTGGATCCGGGAGGCGGCGGACTTCGCCGAAAGCAAATAACTGCAGAACAAAAATCGGGCTGTCGCAAATTCATGCGGCAGC
>CAZQAM010000145.1:0-5576 GCA_964591355.1 uncultured Oscillospiraceae bacterium | reverse complement strand
GTGTGCTCTTCCGATCTGCTGTTGCTTTTTCCCAGGGGCGCCGCCCCTGAAACCCGCCAGGGGGATCATCCCCCTGGACCCCGCGCTCGCGGATGTTTCTATCAATCTTTCCAAGCAATGTGCCGCTGCCGCGCACAGGCCGGCTGTCTTCCGGGCACGGCGGCTTTGCCGCCGGTCCGGTGCGCCTGCGCACCGGAGAAATCAGCGCGATAACGCCCGGGGGAAGGCTGGCTTTCCCCCGGCGGTTCGCGTGATTTCTCAGTGCCCGGAAGCTCACGATCCATCCAACCAGACAGGCGGAAACCCCCACAGTTCACGCCGTCCGCTGCGTCGCCGGAAAAGGGTGCAGGGATCGGTGATCCCTGCCCGGGTGGTCAGGAGGGCGGGGAGCCCTCCTGCGTCTCCCCCGGATGCGCCCAGACATACACGGCTTTCGCCGCCGGGGCGTTCATGCCGGGCACCTGCGTCAATTCGTCTTCCGACGCTTCCCGGATCGCCTTGATGCTTTTGAAATATTGGAGCAGCGCCCGCCGGCGGCCGGGGCCGATGCCTTCGATATCCTCCAGGGCGCTGTGGGTATGGGCCTTGCCGCGCAATCCCCGGTGGTAGGTGATGGCAAAGCGGTGGGCCTCGTCGCGGATACGCTGGATGAGGTGCAAAACAGGGGAATGATGATCCAGCAGGATGGATTCCTCCCGATCGGGCAGGAAGATTTCCTCCAATCTCTTGGCCAGGCCGAACATGGGCACATCGGCCCCTTCCCGGAGCATGGCTTCCCGGGCGAAAGCCAACTGTTCCGGGCCGCCGTCGATGAGCACCAGATCCGGCAGGGGCCAGCGCTCCCGGGGATCCTCCGCAAAGCAGCGGCGGAAGCGGCGGGACAAAACCTCGTTCATGGAGGCAAAATCATTGGCTCCTTCAAAGGATTTGATGCGGTAGTGCCGGTATTCCCTGGGCGCGGGCGCGCCATCGATGAACACCACCATGGAAGCCACGTTCTGATTGCCCTGGGTATTGGAAATATCATAGCCTTCAATGCGCCGGGGCGTTTCGGGCAGGCCCAGGATGCGGCCCAGCTCCTCCGCGGCGCCGATGGTGCGCTCGTGGAGCACCTGTTTTTTCGCGTTGCGCTTTTCCAGGGCGTCCCGGGCGTTTTTTTCGGCCAGCAAGGTCAGGGCGCGCTTGTCGCCCCGCTGCGGGATGGTGAGGGTGCAGGCGCCGCCCCGCTTCTGCCGGAGCCATTCTTCCAGGTCCTCCCCGATCACATCCCCCGGCAGGGAAGGGCAGATCACCTCCCGGGCGGGCCTGCGCTCCCCGTCATAGAACTGGATGATGAAATCCAGCAGCACTTCCCCGGCGTCTTCCCCGCCTTCCCGGGGCAGGGCAAAGGAATCGCCCCCCAGGATACGCCCGGCCCGGACGTAGATCACCTGGGCCATGGCGTCCAGGTCATCCTGCGCCAGGGCGAACACATCCTGCTCTGCGCCGCTGGTCTGGATGGCCTGCTGCCGCTGCATGAGGCCCTCGATATCCCGGATATGGTCCCTGAGCTGGGCAGCCTTTTCAAACTGCAGGTTTTTCGCCGCCTCCAGCATGTCCGCCCGGATGCCGGATGTGACCTCCTGGTATTTTCCGCCCAAAAAGGAAAGCACCCGCTGCACCGCCGCCCCGTATTCCTCCTGGGTGCATTTGCCGCCGCAGGGGCCCAGACATTTTCCGATCTCGTAATTCATGCAGGGCCGCTTGGGGGTTTTCAGGGGCAGGGCGAGCTTGCAGGTGCGCAGAGGAAACAGTTTGCGCAGCGCTTCCAGCACTTCCTTCACCGCCGTAGCCCCGATGTAGGGGCCGAAATACCTGGCCCCGTCGTTCATCTGCCGCCGGGCCACCGTGACCCGGGGATAGGGCTCCCTCAGGTCCACGCGGATATAGGGATAGTGCTTGTCATCCTTGAGCAGGATATTGTAGTAGGGCTTGTGGAGCTTGATCAGGTTGCATTCCAGGATCAGCGCTTCCAGGTTGGTGCGGCAGAGCATGATATCGAAATCTTCGATATGCGAAATCATGGCCGCCACTTTGGGGGTATGGTCGCGGCCATGAAAATAGCTCCTCACGCGGTTTTTCAGGTTGACAGCCTTGCCTACATAGATGATCTTCCCCTGCTCCTTCATCAGGTAGCAGCCGGGAGAATCAGGCAGCAGCTTCAGCTTTCGGGCAATGGTTTCATTCATGGGTCTGCCGGACGGTTACTCCTCCTCATCCCGGAAGGTGGCTTCCGCCACCTGGATGAGCTGGTCCATCAGGTCGTCATCCACGGGGACGAATTCTTCCATGTCTTCCTCGCCCTCTTCGTTCTCGATGGGCTGCACCTTCATCACATAGCGGGAAATCTCGCTTTCCTCTTCCACATCGCAGGCGTCGCTGAGCAGCACGTACTCATCCCCGTTATAGAAGAAATAGCGCTCCACGCACAGGCGGATTTCTTCGCCGTCGTCGCCTTCGAACGAAATGATGTCCCAATCTTCCTCTCTGGCCATGTTCGTCGCTCCCTTCTTCCTGGCGCTGGCCTCTCGGCCGTCTTTATTATATCCCAAATCGAAAAAAAGCACAAGCGGGGGCGCAGCGCCGCCTGTGCTTTTCATTGAATGGTCCGGCGTCCCGGCAGATTTGAAAGCCCCTGTCGCGGACCTGTCAGACGATCAGGTCGGCCAATTCCACCGGCACAGCCTTTCTCAGGTCCTCCAGGCCGCATTCCACCTGATAGCCGATCTTTCCCGCGCTGAACATGATATGTTCGTACTGCGCGGCCGTATGGTGGATCAGGGTGCGGAAGGGCTTTTTCATGCCGATGGGAGAGCAGCCCCCGTGGATATAGCCTGTCAGGGGCAGCAGCTCCTTGCTTTTGATCATTTCCACGGCCTTTTCCCCCACCGCGGCGGCGGCCTTTTTCAGATCCAGCTCCTCCGCCACGGGGATCATGAACACATAGTGATTCCGGCTTTTGCCCACGGTGACCAGGGTTTTGAACACCCTTTCCGGCTTTTCCCCCAGCACCGCCGCCACCTCTGTGCCGCTGACGGCCCCGGTATCGCCGTAATAATGCTCCCGATAGGGGACGCGGAGCCGATCCAGCGTGCGCATGACGTTGGTTTTTTCCTGTTTGGCCATGGGTTACTCCACCGGTTTTCCTTCCTCGATCAGGCGGAACATATCGATCCTGCGCTGATGCCGGCCGCCCTCAAACGGCGTTTCCAGCCAGCCCTGCACGATCAGCTTCGCGTTTTCCGGGGCGATCACCCGGCCGCCCAGCGCCAGCATATTGGAATCGTTGTGGGCCCGGCTCAGGGTGGCGCTGTAATAATCGGAGCAGCAGCAGCAGCGGATGCCCTTCACCTTGTTGGCCGCCATGGAAATGCCCACGCCCGTTCCGCACAGGATAATGCCCCGGTCACAGGCGCCGGAGGCCACCGCGTTGGCCGCCCGCACCCCGAAAATGGGATAATCCCGGGGATCGCCTTCGTTGATGCCGAAATCCACAAATTCAATGCCCTTTTCCCGGAGCAGAGCCTCAATGGGGCCTTTCAATACTTCGCCCGCCGGATCGCACGCAATGGCAATTTTCATTTGATTTCCTCCTTTGTTTCCCGGTTTGCTTCAGTATACCGCAATTTATCCCCGGGAGCAAGCAAAATTCCCCTTGCAATTCGGGAAAAATGGGGCTATAATGCTTCCATACCGCCAGGAACGGGAACAAGCGGCGAAGGACGGTACAGAGAGCTGCCGGATCGGTGCAAGGCAGCGCGGAGTCGCCGTGATCCACCCGGGAGCGGGCGATGAGGAATCGCCGGGGAGCGCCCCGTACAGCGCGCAGAGCGGCCCGACGGATACGCTGGGCAAGCTGGGTGGCAACGCGGAAACCTTCCGTCCCAGAGGTGGGACAGGAGGATTTTTCTTTTTCAAAGCCGTGTAAAAACAGGAAAGGAAGTCAATCCCATGATCGACATCAATCTCATCAGAACCAACCCCGATCTGGTGCGGGAAAACATCAAAAAGAAATTCCAGGATGCCAAGCTGCCCCTTGTGGACGAAATCCTCGAGCTGGACCAAAAAAACCGGGAAGCGATCCAGCGGGCGGATTTTCTGCGCTCCCAGCGCAATAAAATCAGCAAGCAGATCGGCGCCCTGATGGGCCAGGGCAAAAAGGAAGAGGCCGAAAGCGCCAAGCAGCAGGTCAAGGATATGCAGGACGAGCTGGCCGCCCTGGAAGTGAAGGAAGGGGAATACGCCGAGGAACTGCGCAAACGCATGATGGTGATCCCGCAGATCATCGACGCCTCCGTGCCCATCGGCAGGGATGACAGAGAGAACGTGGAAAACGAGCGCTTCGGCGAGCCCGTGGTGCCCGCCTGGGAGATCCCCTATCACGTGGACATCATGGAAAGGCTGAACGGCATTGACCTGGACGCCGCCCGCCGCACCTCCGGCAACGGTTTCTATTACCTCAAGGGCGACATCGCCCGGCTGCACAGCGCCATCCTGTCCTACGCCCGGGATTTCATGATCGACCGGGGCTTCACCTATTATGTGCCGCCCTTCATGATCCGCAGCAATGTGGTCAACGGCGTCATGAGCTTTTCCGAAATGGAAAACATGATGTACAAGATCGAAGGCGAGGACCTCTATCTCATCGGCACCAGCGAGCACAGCATGATCGGAAAGTTCATCGATCAGATGCTGGATGAAAGCGAACTGCCCCAGACCCTGACCTCCTATTCCCCCTGCTTCCGCAAGGAAGTGGGCGCCCACGGCATCGAGGAGAGGGGCGTATACCGCATCCATCAGTTCGAAAAGCAGGAAATGATCGTGGTATGCAAGCCCGAAGACAGCATGATGTGGTACGACCGGCTGTGGAACAACACCGTGGATTTCTTCCGCAGCCTGGATATCCCGGTGCGCACCCTGGAATGCTGCTCCGGGGACCTGGCGGATCTGAAAGTAAAATCCTGCGATGTGGAGGCCTGGAGCCCCCGACAGCAGAAATACTTCGAAGTGGGCAGCTGCTCCAACCTGGGCGACGCGCAGTCCCGCCGCCTGGGCATCCGGGTGCGGGGCGCCGACGGGAAGAAATATCTGCCCCATACTTTGAACAACACCGTGGTGGCCCCGCCCCGCATGCTGATTGCTTTCCTGGAAAACAATCTGCAGCAGGACGGCAGCATCCGCATCCCCGAACCGCTGCGGATGTATATGGGCGGAAAAGACGCCATCCGGTAAGCGGAAGAAACGGACGGGGCGTTCTCTCTTCGAAGCCGAAGAGAGAACCAGAGAAGGCAGCCTTGGCTGCGAAAGAACGGACGGGGCCTGCTTTCTCGGAGCCCGGGATAGCAGCAAAGAGGGCAGCATTGTTCGTGCAAAGCAGTAATCGCATCAAGAAACTTTGACGCATACCCCCGCTCCCGGGCAGCGCGGCTTTGCCGCGCGGCCTGTGCGCAAAGCGCACAGGGAAAACACCAAGGGCAGGCACAAAAACGAGCTCGTTCGTTTTGTGGCCTGCCCTTGGTGTTTTCTGTTGCCCGGGA
>CAZQAM010000144.1:0-5607 GCA_964591355.1 uncultured Oscillospiraceae bacterium | reverse complement strand
CAGGCCGTTGGAGCCGTCGTTCATCACGATGTCCATCAGCACCAGATCGATGCCGCCCCGGGCGCAGTAAGTGTCGGCGATCCGGGCGGTGTCGATCAGGTCCACGATCTCATACCGGTCCGAAGCGGCGATGATGCTTTGGAACAATTGCCTCGGCACGATTTGATCATCCACGATCAATACCCTGTAAGCCATGGGGCACCTCCTTGGGAAGCGAAAGGGTCATGGAGAAATGGGGAGCGGCGGAAAAGGCCAGATGTCCCCCCGCCTGCTCGGCCAGCCTGCGAAGAGAAGACAGGCCGCCCTTTTCCTGAACGGGGCCGGATGGAGGCGTTCCGTTGTTGGTAAAGGTCACGTCGGTCCAGCCCTCCCGGTCGGTGACCTGGATATGCAGATTGTCGCCGTGGGCATGGCGCAGGGTATTGGTGATGCATTCGTGGATGGCTGTGGCGATCACGTGTTTTTGCGGGGCGGAAGGGGGCAGTTTTCCCGCTACCGAAATGTGCACGCCAAGCTTTTCCGCCGTTTCCAGCATCAGGGTATATTCGTCCCGCTGGATGGATTTCTGCCCGGTTTTAAGGAAGGTGACATTCCGACGCAGCATTTCCTCGATTTCCCGCTGCTTGGTTTCCCCGCCGCCCTGGCGGATAAAGCGCTTCATGGTCAGCAGGTCTTCCCCCATCTGATTGTGCAGCCTCACCCGGGCGTCCAGAAGTTCCTTTTCCGCCGTCAGCGCCACGATCTCCCGGTTATAGGCGGTCAGGCGGTCATTCAGCATGGTCAGGTCCGCCTGCATTTTTTGCAGGGACAGGGTTTTATGATAGGATTCCGTCACATCGGACAAAAGCAGGCGATGGGCCAGGGTGCGCTGATAGGGCGCTTCCGTTTCCGTCACGGAAAAGGCTCTGCCCTCCGGCAGCACGATCACCGGCGTATTCTGCGCCGCCATCACCCGATGGCAGCCCGGCAGCAAATCGCCCTCCAGCAGCTGATCCCGGAAGCCTTCGCCGTTGGTCAGCCTCTTGCCCACCATCTGCCGGCAGCACTGCTCCATGGCAAGGTTTACCATGATGACCCGGCCCCCCGGCAGATACATCAGCACCCCGGCAGGCAGGCTGTCCACGGCTTCTTTGATGGACATGGGGGTGATCTGGCTCCGCTCATAGCGGCTGACGGCGGCCAGGGCCGCAAGGATTCCCAGCAGGACCAGCACAAGCATCACGGGAAATACCGCCATGGGCAGATGCGCTGCCCAGGCAATGACCGCCTGCGTCGCTTTGCTGTCAGCGTTCTCATAAACGGCCATCGTGGCGCATTGCCCGATGAAGTAACTGACGGCCAGCATCGGCAGGCATGCCAGGCCGTACCCGATGCGTTTTTGCCGCACAAACAGGGCAAAGGGAACGACGGAGACGAAAAACAGGAGCAGGGCCGCCGCCCCTGTGAACGGCCAGAAGGGGGAGGAAGGGGCGATCATCCCATTTCACCTCCCGCCTGATAGGTGAAAAGCAGGATCACGTCCTGCCCGTCCTTGGTGACGGTCATGGAGGGAACAAAGTCTTTCCCCGTATAAATGGGCTGGGGGGTGGGCAGGGTCAGCGCTTCGGCGGTCAAAAGCATGCGCACAGACAGCCTGCCCTTCTCCATATCCAGGGAAATCACCAGGCCGGTAAGGGTATCAAAGCAATCCTCGATCACGCTTTCGATCTGCTCATACGCCGCCATGACGATGGATGCGGGAAAATCTCCCCGCGCCTGGGATACGCAGACCGCCTGGATGCCGCACAGCCGCAGGGATTCCGTGCTTTCCAGGATGGCCATATGCAGTTCATCCAGCGGAAGAAAGCCGTCCTTCTCCAGAAATTCCATGTTGCTGCGGCGTTTGATATAGGTGCTCATCAGGGTGATGGGGCGCATTTTTTTCTCTAAAGGAATGTCCATTTGGTCCAGCAGGGCGTTGATTTTGTCCAGCTGGGGGCGCACGAGCCGGGTGATGCGGTCATAGATGGCGTTGCGGGTTTCCAATTCTGTTTTTTCCGCCTGGATCCTTGCTTCCTCCGCCAGATAGGCGTTGCGGGCCTCCAGCATCTGGGCGGTTTCCGCCAGGGCATCGTTCAATTCCAGCAGGGGAGAAAGATTCACCTGCCATGCGATCTGCCCGCCGGAGATCGGCTGACGCATGATCTGAATGCCCTTTTCTTCCTGAAAAGGATAGGCATCCACCCCGGAAGCGTACCGCAATTGTCCCTGCCCGTCCACGATGACGGCGGACAGATCCGCCAGGGGGAACAGCTTGTCATAATCCGTATTGGCCGGGATCATGCCCGCCTGAATGCAGGCTTCCAAAGCGGCCGTTATGCAGAACACCAGCATTTCCCCGATGTTCCAGACCCGCTTGCCAAATAACTGATGGCCGATGTCCAGGGGAAACAGCAGGAAATACAGAATTCCCACCGCCAGGGGCACCATGGGCAGCCAGCGGAAACATTGCCCCCTGTACGCCCGGCTTTTGTGCAGCAGGAGAAGAAAGGAAAAGATGTAGATGCCATAGGTGTATATGCTGATTCCGTAATACAGCCAGCCGCTGCGGGCGGATGCGTCGGAGCTGATCCCCTCCGGAAAGGATTTGAAGAAAAAATGCAGGTCGTTGGTCAGCACGCCCAGCGCCAGCAGGGCCCCTGCCGCCGCCAGCAGTCCATGCCAGGGCGAATGCTTTTCTTCCTGCGGACGATTCACATACAATGCGACAAAGCAGCACAGCACCGGCATGGCCGTCATGGGAACGTAGAACGCATACCAAAGGTAACGATCCGCCACGGGAAAGAAGCGGATCAGATTGTAGCGGAGCACCTGCAGCGTCAGATACAGCATCAGGCACCCGGCAATCCCCATCAGCAGAAGCCGCAGACGCCGGTCCGTCACCCGCTTGTGAATGGAGATGCCCCATAAAATGGTGTATACGCCGCAGCAGAACTGCGCAAAGCCATTGAAAAAATCCACGCTGTACAGCAGCAGGTGCAGCGCGCCGCACAGAAGCCAGCCAAAGCACATCCAGGACAGATTTCTTTTCCCGCTTTCCGGCATCGCTGCCCCCTCCTTTCCATTGAGCGTGGCCCGGATCCTTTGTGATAAGGGGCATTCCCGGTTTATTGGCACTGTCAGCAATATGGCGCTATTGTTATTATACAGGATATGCTTCCTTTTGTCCCCCTCAAAAATAGCAGGATTTGAAAGGGGGAATCCCTGCGATCAGAAGGGTACTTCAAAAGCCGCCGTTTCCATTTTGCAGAGAGCGGCGTCGGTTCCTTGACCGCGATGGGGGTTGGCAGGGTTTGGCATCTTCCCGGAATGAGAGGCAGAAGGGCTGGTGGCATCAGCGCCCGGGGTTTTACGGATCGATCAATCTATCAAAAAACTGAAATCAATCAAAACCTAATTTTTTAATTTACCGTCATGACAAGCTCTATCTCGTCTTCATCCTCAACGCCTGTCGAAGTAAATCCATTCTTCTCGTACAGCTATCTCGCACTCAGATTATCCTTGTTGCAGGTCAGGGCAACTCTGTTTGAATTTCCAAAAGGTTTCGTCCTGATATAGTCGATCACCCGGTCCAGGGCGGCGCTGCCGTAACCATGCCCCTGCATCGATTCGTCGACCATCATATGCCATATGTCATATTCGGGGACATCATCGTCATAGATCACCATGACGTACCCCACCATTTTCCCGTCAGCATAGATTCCGAAGGGCTGGCACTGGTTCCTGTAAACGTACGCCTGCGCCAGGCTCCGGATCGGGTGAGAAACGTATTTCTCCTGTCCCGGCGCCAGCCTGAGATGGAAAGCATCCAGGAAGTTATCCTCTGCAATCTTTCTAAGTTCTACCATTGCTTCCCCCATGAATGACGGTTTACGCCTGTTTTATTGGATGACGGATTACAGTTTTCAGCTTCTCCGGCGCAGTTTTTCGCGCATCGCTCAGATAGATTTCATGATGCAGACGCTTGTCGGTAATATCCAGAACATATCCCTGCTCTTCCATGTACTGATGCATCATTTCCATCGTCTTTGGCTCGTCGTCGTAGGAACCGATGTGCATGCACTGAACGCACAGCCCCTCATCATAAGTCAGAAATCCGACCTTTGAGAAGTCCGATTTTTTCTTCTTGGCAGCTTCCTCAACTGCCCAGTCAAAGTCTGCTTTGGCGACAAAACCGGGCAAACGAATGACGGAGATCCACTCGAAGTTTTCTTTATGGGCGTAGTCGATCCCGGAGACACCATTTTGCCACCAGAAACCTTCCAGCGGAGGAACAACGTAATCGAAATACCCGTCCATGGGATGGCCGCCCTTTTTGCTCATCTTGATCGTGAAGGCGATACCGTAGAGCAGCCCGATAGACTGCTTGTATTCTCCGTCCTCCGCGTTCGGGTCACCATGGCCGCGAACCGCGATATAGTTCATGCTCGGAACCGTCACGATGGACGGTTTATTCTTTGGCATGTAGAATTCCTTATACTCTTTTTTATAATCAAAAGCCACTGGCCATCCTCCGATCATTTCTGTTTTCTGCGGTCTGTGAGAATCAATCCATCGGCGTCCCGACTTCGATCAGGTTGCCGTCCGGATCATAGAAACGCACCACTTTCTGGCCCCAGCTGTGCGTCATCAGTCTGTTTACATACCGTACTTCCGGATCATACGCCTCCAGCTTCTGAACAAAGCTTTCTATATCGCGTTCTTCGAAATACAGCTCGCAGGCGTTGTTCTCCGGCACGATGTCCTTCCCGAGAAAAGATTTCCAGATGGCTTCATCCTGAAGCGCCAGGCCTTCTGTGAGGATCATATTCCCATCGTTGTCCGCAATCAGGTCAAGGCCGAACAGGTCATGATAGAATTGCCGGGACCGCTCCATGTCCTTTACCACGATCAATACATTTTTCAGCTTCATCATTTCCTCCGCAGTTTCAGTTTCGCGCTGCTTACTATGGTCTCGGCAAACTGGAATTTGTCTTTGATGCAAATCAACAGAATCAACGATTTCGTACCCATGCGCTGTGACCTGTGAAAACTCGATCCTCGTCACATGAGCGAAAAAAGGAATGAATTCCTTTTGCATGGCTTCGGCAAGCACTTGCAAATCGATTTGCGGATCGTATACCAAAGTGGTATGCGGCTGCCAATGGTCATTGTTTGTCCAATGGTCTAAAGAATGCCCCCATTGCGCCGCAATAGCATGATGCATGTCAAGGAGCGCGTTTTCCTTTCGCGGAGATGCCACAATAATGGATGTTGCGCTGAGCACCTCTACTTTTTCATAATAAACAGAGAATGGGGTACAGGCGGAAAGGATTTCTTTACATGACGCAATAAAAGCGCGGTCATCTTCACCCGTATATGTTGCAAGGGTAATATGTCCGTATATCTTATGAACCGTAATGCCGAAACGCTCCGCCGCCTGCTGCAGCGCCGAAAGCTTCTCCCTCGACTGCGTATCGATCCTGGCAATTGCACATAACATAACGGTATTTTCCTTTCATCCGGCACAAATACCGATTTGTCACCTTCTGCTTTTTTCAATTTCAGTCTGCATGGTATCACACCAGG
>CAZQAM010000143.1:0-5634 GCA_964591355.1 uncultured Oscillospiraceae bacterium | reverse complement strand
GGCGGGGCACCCGGATGGGCGCGCCGCGGCCCGCTTCGGCTTCGGCCCTGGCCCGGGGGGGCGGGCTGGCCGCGCGCCGCGCGCCCAACCGGATGATGGTGAACTGGGCCATGGTGTTTGCCGTGCTGGTGGTTTTGCTGGTTTTTGCTTTAATCGGCGGGTATGTATTTCTGAAGGTCACGGACGCCGGGCAGCTGATCCTGGCCCGGATGGGCCGGAAAGCAGACGCCACGGCGCTGTGGGCTTACGGGCAGGAACTGCTGGATCAGGGCCATGTGGCCCGAGCCATTGAAACCTATGAAAAGGCTTACGCGCAGGAACCGGAAAGGGAGGATCTCTACGACCGGCTGATCCAGATGGCCGACGCCTACGAGGCGGCCGGGCGCACGGCTGACGCGGAAAGAATCTACACGCAGATGTATACCGAGGTGGATAAGGAGAATACCTATGCCTACCGGGAAATGATGCGCATCCTGGAAAACCAGGACCGGCGGCTGGAATTGTCTTCTTTCCTGAGCATGGCCTATGAAAACACGAAGGATCCCTATTTCCGCAGGCAGAGGACGGATATGCTGCCCTCCACCCCCACGGCCAGCGAGGAAGCGGGCACCCGCAAGGCGGAGCAGGACGTGGTGCTTTTATCCGACGAGGACTATGATATCTATTACATCCTGGGCGATGAGGGCAATCTGCCGGAGGACGGCACCAAATATACCGCCCCCATCCATCTGCCGGAGGGCACCTTTATCATCCGGGCGGTGGCGGTATCCAGCGATCTGATCAGCGATGAAATGCGGGTGCAGTATACCATCCGGCTGCCAAGCCCTCTGGCGCCCCTGACCTCCCTGGCTCCCGGCACCTATGAAAAGCGCCAGCGGATCTGGCTCAAGCATAATCCCTCCGAGGAAGAAACGCTGCTCTCCAAAAAAAACAACCGGACGGAGGATGAGAACGAGCGGCTGAAAAATCTCAGCAACGTTACCATCTACTATACCATCGACGGCCAGACCCCCACCTCAAACTCCCCTATTTTCGACGGGGAGCCCTTCTACCTGCCCGCCGGCAGCTGCGTGCTCAAGGCGGTGACGGTCAACGGCTACGGCAAGGTGAGCAATATCCTGGAGCGCACCTACAAGGTGAATATCCCCATCAAGCAGCGATATTTCAACGAGGGCGACACGTTTTCCGATTTTGAATTGCTGAAAACCACCCGGGACGCTTTTGTGCGCAAGTTCGGCGCGCCCCGGGAGGAAAAAACCATCGAAGACAGCACGGTCGTGGGCAGTGCGGTGCAGCTGGATTACAGCTGGGGGTATGCCCGGTTTGTGATTTCGGGAGACGGCTATGTGATCTATGCCTTTGAAAGCACCGGCTCGGTGACCGGCCCCCGGAAAACCCGGATCGGCATGAGCGAAAAGGATCTGGTGGAGCTGTACCGCGATATGGGCCAGGCCCATGACCAGAACGGGGACAGAAGCATTTACTTTGACAAAAATGCCGGGTATGCCAAGAAATACCATCTGGACAGCACCCATGACCGCATCGATTACGCTTATTTCCGCAAGGATAACGGCACGGTGACCCTGAGCTATTTCCTGGAAAACGGCAAGGTGGAAAAGATCGGCATCCGGTGCGCTTATTGATCCGGGAGCGGTTGCATTCTTCCGACAAATGCGGTATAATAAATCAGCTTTGATTCGTTATGCCAAAGAAAGGATGGAGAATAATGAATAAGTTGGAATTGATCGAAACCGTATCCTCCAAAGCGGAAATCACCAAAGCGGAAGCCCAGAGGGTGGTGAACGCCGTTTTCGACGCCGTGACAGAAGGCCTGGTGGCAGACGGCAAGGTGGTGCTGGTAGGGTTTGGTACCTTTGAAGTCCGTTCCCGCACGGCCCGCGAAGGCCGCAATCCCCGCACCGGCGAAAAAATCAGGATCAGCGCCTCCAAAGCGCCCGCTTTCAAGCCCGGCAAGGATATGAAAGCCGCCGTGAACAAGAAGAAGGGCAGGAAGTAAGCCGGATCCCGGAGGGCGCGCGGCAGGGAAGCGCGCGCTTTGAGGCGCAATGGATGCCGAAGGGGCGTTTCATTGCGCCTTTGTTGTATTCTGCGCGGAGAAGGGAGGAAAAGAGCGGATGAGCAATATCCGTCTCGTGCGGCCGTCTGTGAGGGACGCCGAAGCCATCGCGGCATACAGGGCGGAATTCCCTCCGGACCGCATGCGGGTGACCCTGGATCCAGCCAGGATCCCGGGCCTGGATGGTCTGGAGCAGTTCGGCAGCGTGGAGGCGTGGCTCCGGTTCTGCGATGAAATGGCCGGAAAGATCTCCTGGTATATGTCCGCCCGGGAAAGCGACGGCCGCATCGTCGGCTTCATCTGCTTTCATCGCCGTCTGGAATACGATGACGACGACCCGGAATTCGCCTCCCATTTCGGGTATTCCATCCGGCCCGGCGAGCAGCGGAAGGGCTACGGGAAGGAGCAGCTGCGCCTGGCGCTTTTCAAGGCGAAGGAGGCGGGGCTTCACCGGGTCCGTATCGTCTGCCGCGATATCAATACAGCCAGCATCCGCACCATTCTGGCCAACGGCGGCCGGTTTGCAGACGCCATTTACGGCGAAGAATCCGGAATGACGGTGAACCGCTATGATGTTCCTGTCGTTTGAAATCTTCCGGCCTGTGAGAGCCCGGGCAAAAAGTTCTTGTGAAAAGGATGCCTGTCATATATAATAAAACTGTTAAGGTCTTACTGTGAAAAAACGGAGGAAGCCTATGAAAACCATCACATTGGGAAAAACTGGCATCACCACGCCGCAGAACGCCTTCGGCGCGCTGCCCATTCAGCGGGTGGAGAAAAAAGAGGCGGTGCGGCTGCTAAGGAAGGCCTGTGACGGCGGCATGACGTTTTTCGATACCGCCCGGGCCTATTCCGACAGCGAAGAAAAACTGGGCGAGGCGTTTGACGGGATGCGGCACAAGGTGCTGATCGCGTCCAAGACCATGGCCACCACCCCGGAAGGCTTCTGGGAGCAATTGCATACCACCCTGAAAAACCTGCGCACGGATTACCTGGATCTGTTCCAGTTCCACTGCGCGAAGCAGTGCTTTAAGCCGGGGGACGGCACCGGCATGTATGAAGCCATGGAAGAAGCCAAGAAGCAGGGCAAGATCCGGCATATCGGCATCACGGCCCACAAGATCGGCATTGCGGAGGAGATCGTGCAAAGCGGCCTGTATGAAACGCTGCAGTTCCCCTTCAGCTACCTGGCTTCCCAGCGGGATATCGACCTGGTGAAGGCCTGCGAAAAGGCGGACATGGGCTTTATTGCCATGAAGGGCCTTTCCGGCGGGCTTCTGACCAACACCCGGGCCTGCATGGCTTTCATGAGCCAGTTCAGTGCGCTGCCCATCTGGGGCGTGCAGCGGGAAAGCGAGCTGGATCAATGGCTGCGTTTCTTCACAGAAGAGTGCAGCATGACCGAAGAAATCGCCGCCTTTATCGAAAAGGACCGGCAGGAACTGCTGGGGGACTTCTGCCGGGGCTGCGGCTACTGCGCGCCCTGCGCCGTGGGCATCCAGATCAACCAGTGCGCCCGCATATCCCAGATGATCCGCCGATCGCCCTCCGCCAGGTTCCTCTCGCCCGAGTGGCAGCAGGAAATGATGAAGATCGAAAACTGCATCGAGTGCGGCGCGTGCAAAAAGCGCTGCCCCTATGAACTGGATATTCCCAAGCTGCTGAAAAAGAACCTGGAAGATTACAAAGACATCCTGGCGGGCCGGGTCAAAATCTGACGCCTGCGCATCCGGAAAAGGCATACGAAAGAGGGGATCCCATGACGGACATCAGCATCGGCGCTTTTTTGCAGACCCAGGGCATTCAATTGCTCAAAGCCCTGCTGGTGCTGGCGGTGGGCCTGTTCCTGGTACATTGGATCATCAGAATCGTGGACAGCAGGCAGGAAAAGCTGCACATCGAGCCGACGCTGAAAGGCTTTCTCATCAATCTGCTGAAGGGCGCCCTGTATATCATTGTGATCCTGACGGCAGCCAATGTGCTGGGCGTGCCCATGACTTCCGTAATCACGCTGGTGGCTTCCGCCGGTGTGGCGGTGACATTGGCGGTGCAGGGGGCGCTGAGCAATTTGGTTGGCGGCCTGATTCTGCTGATCCTCAAGCCCATCCGGGTGGGGGAATATGTGAAAATCGGCGACAACGAGGGCACGGTGAAGGCCATTGGCGCATTTTATACCGATCTGCTTACTTTTGACGGCCGGCATATCAATCTGCCCAACGGCTCCCTGACCAATACGCCCATCATCAATTACACCCGGGAAGGCACCCGGCGGCTGGACGTGGTCTATTCCGTTTCCTACGATGCCGATATCGATCTGGTGTACCGCACCCTGACCGATATGATGCAGAAGAATCCCTCCCTGCTGCCTGAGCCTGCTCCCGCCGTGCTGCTGAACGAATATGCGGAAAGCGGCCTGCGCTTTATCGTCAGGGTATGGTGCCGCGCGTCGGATTACTGGAATATCTATTTTGACCTGATGGACCGGGGCAAGCGTGCCCTGGATGCCGCCGGTATTTTGATCCCCTATCCCCAGATGGACGTGCATTTGAAGAATATGGATTGACATCTGTTTTTTTCTACGGTATATTAACGGTAATCCATCAAATGCAAGAAGCAGGATGCTTTCAGCAGGAAGGAAGAAAAGAATATGAAAAAAGCGACCATGATTCTGGACCGGGATTTTGCCATCGGAAAAATCGATCCCCGCATTTACGGCTCTTTCATCGAGCATCTGGGCCGGGCGGTATACGGCGGCATTTATGAGCCGGGCCATCCCGAGGCGGATGAGCTGGGCTTCCGCAAAGACGTGCTGGAAAAGGTGCGTCAGATCGGCGTGCCGGTGGTGCGCTATCCCGGGGGCAATTTCGTTTCCGGCTTCAACTGGGAGGATTCCGTGGGCCCTGTCGCCGATCGTCCCCGTCGGCTGGATCTGGCCTGGGGCACCACCGAAACCAACGAGGTGGGCCTGCATGAGTTTGCTTCCTGGGCAAAAAAGGCGGACAGCGGGATCATGTACGCCGTAAACCTGGGCACCCGGGGCGCGGACGCTGCCCGGAACGTGGTGGAATACGCCAATCACAAGGGCGGCAGCTACTGGAGCGATTTGCGGATCAAAAACGGGGCGAAGGATCCCTTCAATATCAAATTGTGGTGCCTGGGCAATGAAATGGACGGCCCCTGGCAGATGTGCCACAAGACCGCCTATGAATACGGCCGCACCGCCAACGAGGCCGCCAAACTGATGAAATGGGTGGATCCCTCCATCGAAGTGGTGGCCTGCGGCTCTTCCCATCATGACATGCCCACCTACGGCGCCTGGGAATATGAAATGCTGAACGAGTGCTATGAGAACGTGGATTACGTATCCCTGCACCGGTATTACGGCAACCCCACCGGCGACACCCCCGGCTTCCTGGCCCGCAGCATGGATCTGGACGCCTTCATCAAGGAAGTGGTGGCCATCTGCGACGCGGTGGGCGGCCGCAAGCACGCGAAAAAGAAGCTGAATCTGTCCTTTGACGAATGGAACGTATGGTATCATTCCAATGAGCAGGACA
>CAZQAM010000142.1:3911-5678 GCA_964591355.1 uncultured Oscillospiraceae bacterium | reverse complement strand
GGAATAATACACCCCGTCGCAGCCCCCTTCGGAAATCAGTTTTTCCACCAGCAGCGCGTCATCCTGGGCGATGACGTCCAGCGCGTGCATCACAGCCAGCGGATCTTCCCGAAGATCCCGCATCACGCGCTCGTCCCCGGCGGTGGAGCGGATCAGGGAGAAGGGCGCGAACACCGTAAAAAAGAGGGGCATTTCCTTTCCCAGCTCATCCGCCAGCCGCCTGGCGCGCCAAACCTGATCCCGGATAAAGGGGTGCTCCGGGCCCAGGGGCTCCATTTTCCGCCAGTCGCCGGCGGTTTTGATGCCCTCCGGAATGGGATAGGAAAAGCCGTCGCTCATGATTTTGAGGATATCCAGGTCGCAGTCCCGGGCGTAATTGATATGGGCCTGCACGCATTTTTCGCCCTGGATCTCCTCCCCGCCGAAATGATACCAGAAGCCCACCGGCACGTGATCCACCGGCTTTTTGTCCATGGCGCTGAATACCCGCGTCCGCTTGTCCATGGTTTCGCCTCCTGTTTTTATTATGTGGCTTTCAATGAAGCTCTTCCGCTGCGGGGCGGAGATGATCCGGTATTTACTGCGGCTGTTTTTCAGCCCCTGCTGTTTTTATCGATGGCTTCCCACAGGCCGTTCAGGTACGCGGCGCCCAGGGCCCGGTCGTAGAGGCCGTAGCCCGGGCGGCCCTGCTCGTCCCAGATCATGCGCCCGTGATCGGGGCGGATATAGGTGTCCGGGCAGGTGTCGTAAACGGCTTTCATGATCTCGTAGAGATCCAGGTCGCCGGCGCTGGAAAGGTGGGCCGCTTCCCGGAAATGGTGAGGACCCAGGTATTTGACGTTGCGCACGTGCATGGCGCCGATGCGGTCCATGGCGCCGAAATGCCGGATGATGGCGGGAAGGTCGTGGTCCGGGCTGCTGCCCAGAGACCCGGTGCACAGGCAGAGGGTGTTGGATGGGCTGTCGTGGAGCTTCACCATTTTATCGAAGTCTTCCTGGCTGTGGGCGATGCGGGGCAGGCCGAAAATGGGCCAGGCGGGATCGTCGGGATGGCAGGCCATGCGCACCCCCGCTTCCTCGCACACCGGGATCACCGCGTCCAGAAAATACTTGAAGTTCTTCCGCAAGTCGTCGGGGCCGATGCTTTCATACTGCTTCAGCGTCGTTTCCAGCAGGGCCAGACGCTCCGGCTCCCAGCCGGGCAGGGAAAAGCCGCGGCTGCCTTCGGCGGTCCTGCGCACGATCTCCAGCGGGCCCATTTCGCCCAGGTCCTTTTCATCAAAGTACAGGCTGTTGCTGCCGTCTTCCGGGATGACCCGGGCCAGATCGGTGCGCAGCCAGTCAAACACCGGCATGAAGTTGTAAATGATCACCTTGACGCCGTGCTTGGCCAGCATGCGGATGGTGCTGATGTAGTTGGCGATGTATTCCTCCCGGGAGGGCAAACCCATCTTGATGTCCTCATGGACGTTCACCGATTCGATGACTTCGATTTCCAGCCCCGCATCGTTCACTTCTTTTTTCAGGGCCGCAAATTCTTCCTCCGGCCAGTCCGCACCCGCGGGCTTGTCCAGCAACCCCATCAAGCCGGTCATGCCGGGGATCTGCTTCACATATTTCAGGGGAATGGGATCGATCCGGCTGCCGTACCAGCGAAAGGTCATTTTCATCAGGGTTTCCTCCTTATGCTTCCGGAATGGCCTGTAAGATTCATATACAACAGTTTACACGATCTGCGGGTGTATTTCAATGGCGGATTGGGAAAAA
>CAZQAM010000142.1:0-3811 GCA_964591355.1 uncultured Oscillospiraceae bacterium | reverse complement strand
TGCCTCCGTTTCTTTTCCCGTTCCCTTGACACACCAAGGCAATTGACGTATAATATTCCATACAACAAGGCCAATGGCCAACCCTATAAGAAAGGAAGAATGATTCCATGAAAAAGATCCTCGCGCTCGCGCTGGCTTTGATCCTGGCGCTGTCTGTGTGCTCCTTCGCCGCGGCGGAAGACTCTGTGGCCGATATCATCGCCCAGGCTCAGACCATGACCAACGAAGAACTCTACAAGAAGGCGATCGAAGAAGCCAACGGCAAGAGCCTGCTGGGCATCGGCAACTCCAGCCGCGGCAAGACCGCCAAGGAAACCTTCATCGAGCTGCTCAAGGGCATGGACCCCTCCTTCGATACCACCATCGAATGGACCCAGCCCAAGAACAACACCATCTTTGAAGCGCTGACCGGCTCCAACGAATACTTCGTCACCCTGATCCAGGATGGCAACCAGATCCAGAGCAAAATGCTGGACACCGGCGAACTGCTGAACTTCGTTCCCCTGGATTGGCAGAACGCCGAGGGCGTGGCCAAGGAAAACAATGAAAATCCCCTGGCGCTGCAGACCCTGAACAAGGTGTTTGAATTCAACAATCTGGGCGACAAGACCTTCACGAATTGCTGGGACTTTGTGGCGCCTGACGTGCATCCCCTGTTCATGGGCGTCAACTCCGAGCCCGTGGGCAAGAACTTCCTCTACATGCTGACCCGTGACGATTACGCCACCGTGGTCAAGGAAGCCTATGACAAGCTGGACGCCGACAAGCAGGCCATCTTCGCCCCCACCATTGAGGAAATGGAAGCCGAGGCGGCCGACCTGGGCCTGGAAGGCGAAAACGCCAAGTACGCCCTGGCCTGGATCAAGCTGTGGTGCGAACAGTTCCAGGAAGAAACCGATGACGGCCCCATCTGCAACACGCTGGTGACCAAATCTGCCGCCGGCCAGGCAGGCCTGCTGGTGTATTCGAAGCTGCGCAGCGTGCAGGAGACCGAGGAAGTTTCCGTCAACAACGTCACCGTAGCCGCCTATCAGGATGGCTATGAGGGCTTCGGCGGCTACGCCTACAAGCACTATATGATGATCCCCAAGCTGACCCAGTATCCCTGGACGGCCTGCGCTTTCATCGCCTACCTCACCACCACCCAGGAGGGCTTCGCTGCCTGGGGCAAGGACATGGGCGGCTATGCTCCCGTGCCCGCCTGCATGCAGGACCACAGCCAGGATGGCTATGTGGACGGCGTTGACACCTATCCCGCCAAGAATGACCGCGGCTACGACTGGTGGCTGAATGAAGGCAAGCTGATCGTGGAAGATCCCGCCTACTGCGCTTCCGTTGCGGACACCATGGGCGACTTTATCGACCTGATCATCGGCATGAAGTAATCTGGAAAAAAGCATCTGTTTGGGCGGCGCATCGGCTGGGCTGATACGCCGCCCATCCCTATAGATGCCTATCCCCGCCGCCCTTCCCGCATGCGGGGAACAACGACCACCGAAAGGGGACAACGATATGAGTGTCGCCATCAGCAGAGTAAGCCCCTGGAAAAGGCGGATGAACAAAGTCGCCACCTACCTGTCCAAGCCCCAAAATGCCATCCTGCTGGCCCTGGGCATCATCCTGACGGTCACCACCGTCTGGCCGGCCTTCTCCATCGCCCGGGATACCGTGACCATCCATAAGGGCACGGTGGATACCCGCGGCGCCGTGGAAGGCCAGATATACACCCTCTTCAATTGGACCGACCTCTTTGCTCCGGCTTCCAACACCGCCCGGAAGCTGGCGCAGATCAACCTGTGGACGCCGCTGCTCAATTCGGTGCTGCTGAGCATCTTCGCCTGCATCGGCTCCATTTTCTACGGCGGCCTCTTCGCCTATCTGGTCACCCGGACCAATCTGAAATTCAAGAAATACCTGAGCTCCATCTTCATTTTCCCCTACATCATGCCCCAGTGGACCCTGGCCGTGATCTGGCGCAACCTCTTTAACAGCAACCTGATCACCAAGGGATCGGACGGGCTGTTTGCTTCGGTATTCGGCATTCAGATGCCTCTGTGGTGGTGCCAGGGCATGTTCCCCAGCGCCGTGGTGCTGGCGCTGCACTACGCGCCTTTCGCCTATATCCTCATCGGCGGCATCTTCCGCAACATGGACGCCAACCTGGAGGAAGCGGCCACCATCCTCAATACCCCCCGGTGGAAGACCTTCCTGCGGGTGACGCTGCCTTTGGTGAAGCCCGCCATCCTCTCCACCATCCTGCTGGTATTCTCCAGCGCCATGGGCTCCTATCCCATCCCGCATTACCTGAAACTGTCCACGCTTTCCACGAAATATGTGGAACTGAACGTGCAGCGCACGGGCGAGGCCAGCATCCTGGCGGTGATCATGATGCTCTTTGGCTTTGCGATCCTTCTGGTGAACCAGCGCACTACCTCCGGCCGGAAGAATTTCACCACCGTCACCGGCAAATCCGGCCAGACCAGCGTGGTCAATCTGGGGGTAGGCAAATATATTCTCTCCATTATCTATATCTTTACCACCCTGTTCACCGGCATCCTGCCCATCATCCTCTTCGCCGTGGAAACCTTCCTGCCCAACCCCGGCGATTATTCCTTCCTCACCAGCGGCATAGCCGGGCACATGACCACCAAATGGTGGATGACGTCGGAAAACGTGACGGAAAGCGGCATGTACGGCCAGAAGGGCATGCTGTTCAATGAAACCATCTGGAGCGCTTTCGGCGGCACGCTGCTGGTCGCTGTGCTGTGCGCCCTGGTGGCCGGCACCATCGGTACGCTGGTGGGCTACTGCGTCAGCAAAAACCGCCGCAGCAAATGGGCCGCTTATGTGAACAACATGGCGTTCCTGCCTTATCTGATGCCGGCCCTGGCCGTGGGCGTCGCGTTCGCCAAGTTCGGCTCCTCCATCGGCATTTACAATACGTTCCTGCTGCTGGTGCTGGCCGGCACGGTCAAGTATATCCCCTTCGCCAGCCGCAGCGCTCTGAACAGCATGATGCAATTGTCCGGCGAAATCGAGGAAGCTGCCATTATTCAGGATATTCCCTGGCGGAAGAGGATGATGAAAATCATCATTCCCATTCAGAAAACCAGCATCATCAGCGGCTTCCTGCTGCCGTTCATGACGTGTCTGCGCGAACTGACGCTGTTCATGCTTTTGTGCAGCCAGAGCAAGATCATTACCACCTTGCTGGATTATTTCGATGAAATGGGCCTGTACGCCTTCTCCAGCGGCATCAACCTGGTTTTGATCGTGGTCATCCTGATATTCAATGCGCTTGTGAATAAGCTGACCGGCGCCAGCCTGGATGCGGGCATCGGCGGCGGCAAGTGACAAGGGGAGGAAGAACAAAATGGCAAGAATTGAACTGAAAGATATCACCAAGCGCTGGGGCGGCTACTATGCCGTGGAGCACCTGAATATGGTGATCGAAGATAACGCGTTTGTCACCCTGCTGGGCCCCTCCGGCTGCGGCAAAACCACGACCCTGCGCATGATCGCCGGCCTGGAAACCCCCACGGAAGGCCGGATCACCATTGACGGCGTGCCCATGTTTGACAGCGAACGGGGCATCAACGTGCCCCCCAACAAGCGCCGGGTGGGCTTCCTGTTCCAGAATTACGCCCTGTGGCCCAATATGACGGTGTATCAGAATATCGCCTTCGGCCTGTCCAATATCAATGAGTCCGGCGCGGCGGTCAATGAAAAGGGCGAGGTCATCCGGGATGAAACGGGCAAGGCCCCCGAGATCGGAAGAGCGTCGTGTAGGGAAAGAGTGTAGGATAGGGTG
>CAZQAM010000141.1:0-5693 GCA_964591355.1 uncultured Oscillospiraceae bacterium | reverse complement strand
TGCGTTCACTCCCTTTCTTACTTCTTGCCGGCCTTGCCTTCCTTGCGGCGGATATGCTCGCCCTCGTACTTGATGCCTTTGCCCAGGTAGGGTTCGGGCTTCCGGATGGCGCGGATATCGGCGGCAAGGTTGCCGACCTGCTGCTTGTCAATGCCCTTGACCACGATCTTGGTCTGAACGGGGGTTTCAAAGGTGATGTTTTGGGGGGCGTCCAGGATCACGGGATGGGAGAAGCCGATGGCGATGTTCAGCTTCTTGCCGTTTTCCTCGGCGGCGGCACGATAGCCGGTGCCCACCATTTCCAGCGTCACGGCAAAGCCTTCGGTCACGCCCACCACCATGTTGTGGATCAGCGCGCGGTACAGGCCGTGCCAGGCGCGGTGCTGCTTGTTGTCGCTGGGACGGGACACCAGGATCTCGGCGCCCTCCTGCTTGACGGTGATTTCAGGGTTCACCTGCTGAGACAGGGTGCCCTTGGGGCCCTTTACGGTCACCAGATTGCTTTCATCGATGGTAACCGTCACGCCCGCGGGAATGGCAATCGGGAGCCTTCCGATACGAGACATAGTTTTTTACCTCCTGACGTGATGATTACCAGATGTAGCAGAGCACTTCGCCGCCCATGTTTTCCTTCCGGGCTTCCTTATCGGTCATCAGGCCCTTGGAAGTGGAAACGATGGCGATGCCCAGGCCGCCCAGTACCTTGGGCAGCTCTTCGCAGGTGGCATACACCCGCAGACCGGGCTTGGAGATGCGCTTGAGGCCCACGATAACGGGCTGCTTCTTATCCTGATACTTCAAAGAGATCTTGATGCTGCCCTGCAGGCCGTCGGCGATATTTTCCACCGACTTGACATACCCCTCATCCAGAAGGATCTTGGCGATGGCCTTCTTGATGTTGCTGGCGGGGATCACCACGCTGTCGTGACGGGCGATCTGCGCGTTGCGGATGCGGGTAAGCATATCGGCAATGGGATCATTCACAACCATGATAGAACCTCCTTCAACTTACCAGCTCGCTTTGCGCACGCCGGGGATCTGGCCCTTGTAGGCCAATTCACGGAAGCAGATACGGCAGATGCCGTACCGACGAAGCACGGAATGGGGCCGGCCGCACAGGCGGCAGCGGGTGTAGGCACGGGTAGAGAACTTGGCAGGCCGCGCCTGACGGATCTTCATGCTGGTTTTTGCCATTTTCCTTCTCCTCCCTCACTTACTGCGCGAAGGGCATGCCCAGCAGCCGCAGCAGCTCCTTGGCCTCTTCGTCGGTCTTGGCGGTGGTCACGAAAATCATTTCCATGCCGCGGATCTTTTCCACCTTATCGTAGTCGATTTCGGGGAAGATCAATTGTTCCTTGATGCCCAGGGCGTAATTGCCGCGGCCGTCGAAGGCTTTGGTGCTCACGCCGCGGAAGTCGCGGACCCGGGGCAGGGCGATATTGACCAGCTTATCCATGAATTCTTCCATCCGGGATCCGCGCAGGGTCACTTTCGCGCCTACGTTCATGCCCTGACGGAGCTTGAAGTTGGCCACGCTCTTCTTGGCCTTGGTCACCAGCGGCTTCTGGCCGGAAATCTGGGCCAATTCCGCCACGGCGGATTCCAGGGCTTTGGCGTTGTCCTTGCAGTCGCCCAGGCCCATGTTGATGATGACCTTCTCCAGCTTCGGGATTTCCATCACGTTCTTGTAGCCGAATTTTTGCTGCAAGGCAGGCACAGCTTCGGCCAGGTATTTTTCCTTGATACGGGTAGCCATTTTCCTGTGTCCTCCTTATCAGTCAATTTCGGCGCCGCACTTTTTGCAGATGCGGACGCTCTTTGTGGCCGTTTTGCCATCCTTGCCGGTGACTTCCGCGGCCTTGTGCGCCACACGGGTGGCCTTGCCGCACTTGGGGCAAAGCAGCATCACGTTGCTGGCGTCAATGAAAGCTTCTTTCTTGATGATGCCGCCAGGCTGGCCCTGAGCGCGGGACTTCTGATGCTTGGTGACCATGGCCACGCCTTCCACCACGACCTTGCCGGTCTTGGGGGACGCGGTGATCACCTTGCCCTTGGCGCCCTTGTCCTTGCCGGAGATGACAACGACCTGATCCTTGGATTTTACAAACATCTTTCATTGTCCTCCTTACAGCACTTCGGGAGCGAGGGACACGATCTTCATGTAGTCCTTCTCGCGCAGTTCCCGGGCGACCGGCCCAAAGATGCGGGTGCCGCGGGGCATTTTGTCGTTGCCGATGATAACGGCGGCGTTATCATCAAAGCGGATGTAGGTGCCGTCGGGGCGGCGCTGGGGCTGGTGCACACGGACGATGACGGCCTTGACCACGTCGCCCTTTTTCACCTGGCCACCGGGGGTAGCGGTCTTGACCGAGGCGACGATCACATCGCCGATCGAGCCGGTACGCCGGAAGGACCCACCCAGCACGCGGATGCACATGATTTCCTTGGCGCCGGAATTATCGGCTACCTTGAGTCGCGTTTGCGGCTGAATCATAGGGGTTTCCTCCTTTATAGGTTCCTCATTCATGGTGGGTTCTCTGCCCCCATGAGAGGTCGGATACAGATCAGTTTCCGCCGGAAATTGAGCGCTCCGGCGGAGCGGGAGGCGTTGGATGCGCCAAATGCGCTTACTTCGCCTTCTCTACAATTTCAACCAGACGCCAGTGCTTATCCTTGGACAGGGGACGGCACTCCATGACTTTCACGGTGTCGCCGATCCCGCAGGCGTTTTCTTCATCGTGCACCTTGATCTTGCTGGTGCGGGTGATGAATTTGCCATACAGGGGATGGCGCACGCGGGTGGACAGGGAGACGACGATGGTCTTGTCCATCTTATCGCTGACGACCACGCCAATGCGGGTCTTGCGGATGCCTCTTGTTTCAGACATGGTATTGACTCCTTTCACGGCTTATCGGTCACGCCTTGCTTTGCTGGGTCTGCACGGTCATCGCCCGGGCGATATCCCGCTTGACGGCAGTGATCTGCATGGTGTTTTCGAGCTGACCGGTGGCAAGCCGGAAACGAAGGTTGAAGAGCTCTTCCTTGAGCTCGGCGATCTTCGCGGTCAATTCCTCAGGCTGCATGGCTGCGAATTCCTTGGCCTTCATTTGCTTTCACCACCCGCTTCAATATCTTTGGGATTGGGCGCGTCTTCACGCTTCACAATCTTGGTCTTCAGGGGGAGCTTTCCGGCGGCGAGACGCAGGGCTTCCCGGGCCACGGTCTCATCGATGCCGCCGACTTCAAAGAGGATGCGGCCGGGCTTGACGACCGCCACCCAGTATTCCGGCGTACCTTTGCCGGAGCCCATGCGGGTCTCGGCAGGCTTTTCGGTTACGGGCTTGTCGGGGAAAATCTTGATCCAGACCTGGCCGCCGCGCCGGGTATAACGGGTCAGCGCGATACGGGCGGCCTCGATCTGCTGGGAAGTGACCCAGCAGGGCTCGGTGGCCATCAGGCCGATATCACCGTAGGCAATGAAATTGCCGCGATGGGCGGCGCCCTTCATGCGGCCGCGGAACTGCTTGCGGTGCTTGACTCTTTTCGGCATCAGCATAGGATTACTTGCCTCCTTCGATCGCGGCAGCGGGCTGCGCGGCTTTCTTGGGCTTGGGAAGAACCTGGCCCTTGTAAACCCACACTTTGACGCCCAGGCGGCCATAAGTGGTCTTGGCTTCGCAGAAGCCGTAGTCAATGTTGGCGCGCAGGGTCTGCAGCGGGATGGACCCTTCGTGATAGTGCTCGGTGCGGGCGATGTCCGCGCCGCCAAGACGGCCGGAAATGGCGATCTTGATGCCCTTCACGTTGCGGGTATCCGCCTTGAAGGCGCGCTGAATGCTCTGCTTCATGGCCCGGCGGAAAGCGATGCGCTTTTCCAGCTGCTGGGCAATGTTCTCAGCGATGAGCTGAGCGTCGGCGTCGGGGGCGGCCACGGCCTGCACGCGGATATTCACCGCGTGGCCCAGGAATTTTTCCACTTCGGCCGTCAGTTCTTCAATGCCCTTGCCGCTGCGGCCGATGATCATGCCGGGCTTGCCGGCAAACAGCGTCACCGTCATGCGGGAAGCGCTGCGCTCGATATCGATCCGGCTGATGCCGCAGGAATAATACTTTTCCTTGAGCATCCTGCGCAGTTTGAAATCTTCATTCAGGTTGTTGGCAAAATCTTTCTTCCCGGCGTACCAGCGGGTGCTCCAATCATAGATCACGCCGACGCGGGCGCCATGGGGATTAACTTTCTGACCCATCTTGATCCTCCCTTTACTTCTTCTGGTCCAGCACCACGCTGATATGGCAGGTGCGCTTGAGCATGGGGGAAGCGCTGCCGCGGCTGCGGGCTACATAGCGCTTGAGGGTCGGGCCGGGATTGGCGTAGCACTCGGCAACATAGAGGGTGCTGCGGTCCAGATCCTGATTGTTCACCGCGTTGGCGATGGCGGAAGAAAGCACTTTCGCGATCACGGGGGAAGCGGCCTTGGGGGTAAACTGCAAAATAGCGAGCGCCTTGTCCACGTCCTTGCCGCGGATCAGGTCCAGCACGATCTTGGCCTTGCGGGAGGACAAGCGGATGTGCCTGGCGTGCGCCTGGGGACGCTTGTCGCGGCTTTCAGCCCGGGCAGCGCCCTTTTCACGGGTACGAGTAGCCATCTTTTTTCTCCTCTCCTTCCCTTACTTACGGCCGGAGGCTTTTTCGCCGGCATGGCCGCGGAACGTCCGGGTGGGGGCGAATTCGCCCAGCTTGTGGCCCACCATGTCCTCGGTGATGTACACCGGCACATGCTTGCGGCCGTCATGCACCGCGATGGTGTGGCCGACGAATTCGGGGAAGATGGTGGAGGCGCGGCTCCAGGTCTTGAGGACCTGCTTGGCGCCGGTCTTGTTCATATCGACGATGCGTTTATACAGCGCTTCCTGTACAAACGGCCCTTTCTTTACGGAACGGCTCATAGGGTTTCCTCCTTCCTATCCGCGCCTTACTTCTTGCTGGCACGCTTCACGATCAGGTTGTTGGAATACTTCTTGTGCTTGCGGGTCTTCAGGCCCAGAGCGGGCTTGCCCCACGGGGTCACAGGAGCGGGCATACCCACGGGGCTCTTGCCTTCGCCGCCGCCATGGGGATGGTCCACGGGATTCATCACCACGCCGCGGACGGTGGGCCGGATGCCCATGTGCCGGCTGCGGCCGGCCTTGCCGATGCGCACGTTGCTGTGGTCGGTGTTGCCCACGGTGCCGATAGTGGCCATGGCCTTCATGGGGATCTTGCGGAATTCGCCGGAGGGCATGCGCACCTGGGCGTAATCATTTTCCTTGCCCATCAGCTGGGCATAGGCGCCGGCGGAGCGGACCAGCTGGCCGCCGCGGCCGGGCTTGATCTCGATGTTGTGGATCAGTGTGCCCACCGGGATATTGGCCACGGGCAGGGCGTTGCCGGGCTTGATGTCGGCGTTTTCGCCGGAAACCACGGTGTCGCCCACTTTCAGATCCAGAGGAGCCAGGATGTAGCGCTTCTCGCCGTCGGCATACTGCAGAAGGGCGATGAAGGCGCTGCGGTTGGGATCGTATTCGATGGCGGCCACTTTCGCCGGCACATCTTTCTTATCCCGTTTGAAATCGATCACGCGGTATTTCCGCTTGTTGCCGCCGCCCTGGTGACGGACGGTGATCTTGCCCTGCTTGTTGCGGCCGGCGTTCT